>JACNKA010000126.1 GCA_014382285.1 Nitrospinota bacterium
TCTTTTGCTTCTTGGCAAAGTTTTCGTTGCCAGGAAGAACTCTCAAGTCCTTCTGCTTTTCACTATGTACGCGGAAGATACTCCAGCTGCCTTCAGACAGATGAGAAGTACGACCGTCATACATCAGGTAATCACCAGCCATACCCTGATAACCACCAGCAGTGGTTGCGAGGTCATAGCGTTCAGCGATACCAATATGCAGAGCGTTGGTCACCCTTGAATCCGGGTCATAACGCTCTGGTCGAAACCCATGCCCTGAAAGGGAGAACACATGAGTTTCGTTCATCATACCGTGCAACATGCGGAAGACCACATTATCCCCAACATACGCCCGAATAATGGGAGTATCTGGATCTCTGTGAACTTTGCTGCTGAACAGTTGTGAAGCATCAGAGTTTGACTTCAAACGAGAAGCCAATGATGCGGCACGGAAGTTAAATCCACCACCTGTGGTGTGCGTACCACCATTGAGGTGAGGGAAAGCCACTTCCAGCATGGTAGATGGCATCTGGAAAGAAATCGACTGCCCAGCGGCAATCGCATTCTCACGCGACAGTCCGGGAGGATTCCCTGCAGTCACCAACTGTGCCGTATGTGGAACCGTGTCATGCAACTGCACAACGATTTCACGGAAACTACCATTACGTCCGTAAGCGAAAGGTTCGGTTCCATGAATGTCGGCAACTGGACCACTGCGGATCTGTTTGCCGGTTTTCGGATCATGGTACGTGGAACCCCAAGGCTCAACGATGGTAGATCCGATTCCGCCGTGCGGCCACGTGGTAGCACCGAACGCATGGTCATGCCAGAAAACCAGTCCCAGATCAACATCTACCCACCAGCGATAACGGACATACTCAGTACTGACGATCTGCCCTGCTTTATGGTCGTGAGTCATGCCTTCTGTGAACTTGATGGTGTACTTGCCATCTTTAGCCAAACCCTTGGTAGGATCAGGCGAGATGCTTTCGATCCAGCGAGCGTCCTTGCCATTTGGTACCTCAATACCAACGATGATATCAGCACCAACATGGAACGGAGTCGCATGACCTGCCATCTGAATCTCTACCGTGTTGTCGCCTGCTCTGGTCGATTTCAGCACTTTGGCGTTCATCGGAACCGGCATACCAACATGGTGACCATCTTTCATCTTCTTGCTGAACTGCCTATAAGACCTCATAGACTGGTCGTAAGAGAAACCTGAAATTACGCCGTCTGAAGCCTGGTTGTCGAACTGGAAGAAATGCGGATGAATGTTCAACTTCGACATCTGGAAGTTGGTGAAATCATCATCATTCCATTCACTGGTCAACAACAGATCCACACAGTCATACACGTTGGCACGAATGACCAACGGAATGGCTTTTTTAGGATCTGCTTTCACTTCCGCCATATCCTCATCGATAACATAAATCAGACCATATTTATCGATGATTGGTGGGGTATTTCCGACTGCGCCAGAAAGCTCAATCGGGGTGTTGATGAAGACAAGATTATACTGCTTGCGTCCAGCACCTGCAGGACAAAGACTCCAACGTCCCTGTTCGCCAGGTTTGGCGCCACCAGTATTCTCCATATCGGAACCACTCCGAGCACTACCGGATTCCGTCTTGGTGATAACCTCCGCATCGGTCTGCATATGGAACGGCTCCAACCAGGGAGCACCACCGTGGTTACGCGCAAAAGGAACACGCTTACCAAAATGCGGTGTCATATGAGGCCACGCCAGTTTGCCGTGCTGATCAAACTGGATCGCATGACGTTTACCCGGTCGCGGAGAAATATATTTTACTATCTTCAAAGTAGATTCACGCTCAGAAAGTGCTTGATTACCTTCCCAAGAGTAATCCCATACAGACCCGTCATAGGCAAGAATCTGGCCTTTTTCGTCATCCGTATGACCAGGTTTTCCCTGAGGGGGAAGCATGTACTTAACCCAGTCTTTGACATTAACAACCGGTGTTTCTTTGCTCCAGTCGCTTTTGCCTTTACCTACAACTTTAAACTTCTTGCCAAACCAGTCCATGGTTTTACCGACCAGTTTGTCTGAAGATTGACCTTTGGGAATTCTTCCCGCGCGATCTGGAAGCTCTTCCAAAGGACGCATGACATCGGTGCTACCCATTGGGTAGTTGCCATCCTGCAGGGTGTTGTAAACCCTCCAGTAGCCCCACATACCCGCTACGTAATGATGCGCAACGTGACAATGGAACAGGAAGTCGCCAGCAAGACGCTGACAGAGACCCGAACCACACTCGGTCTCAAGATCGAGAACCTCGGACGGCCCAATAACTTCTACATCAACCCGGTCAGTTGTGGTGCGAACTACCGGATATTTAACCGGACCATCGTAAGCAGCTTGAGTCAAGTTTGTAAGCTGTGGTTCCCGCTGCGGAGAACGGGTCCAACGAATGGAACCTCCATGAGGATGATGTGAGTGAAACACTTCACCACCACCATGAATCAAACGGAACTTCGCCGGGTCACCCAGGTAAGAACGAGGGATCGTGGTCGGAGCATCCGCAAAAGTATAAGAACTATAGGACAGAGATTCGTCCTCATAATGAAAATGCTTCTCCTGCTGAGCCAAATTGTTGATACCAAACGGCTCAGAGCGGAAGTTCATAGCACGGGCTGAAGGACGATAAGCATCCGTCAACGGGTCGCGCTGGGGAATCATTTCACCATGACGGTTGAGAGGACGAAAAGATTCGTCACCCACTTCATGGTAGAAAAGAGCGAACTCACGAAAGTCTCTGGCATCATCATTAGCGATCATGGCCATCCAACCGTTTTCCAACGGACCGCCAGTAAAAGGATCCAGATAACGAGAACCTCTCGGCTCAACAATGAAAGCACCGATCAATCCCAATGCAGAAGGATCACGACCCGCATGATTCTGGATCATGTGACTGCCTTCCTGCTCGTCAACGGGAATGAACCACTCGTATTCCTCAGATTCGCCGGAAGATATAATCGATCCCTTTGTGGCCGCCGTGTTGGGCTGACCGCTGGAGCTGATGATCATTGCAGAACCACTGATCTGGAAACCTGCATCTTCATCTTCCAACCGATTGGTGAACTTAACACGGACACAATCGCCCTGATTACCACGAATGGTCATAGGTTGAATCGCATCACCCTGCAGTCCGGTAGATACCGCACCCGGGTCAAGCCCATCCTCCTTTTGACGAGCCGCAAGATTCCTCTTTTCCTCATCACGGACATTACTGATGTCCTTATCCAGAACATACATATAGCCCGGGTAGTAATCCCCCCATTGGTTCAGGGTGACTTCTACATTGATGGCAGAAACTTCATACTTCTTGGTGGGTGAATTCCCCGGACAATGAGCGCCTTTATAAACTTTGGCGGCCGCTTCCGTGGGTCCCAGCAAATAACTCTGCCCCAACTGATGAGCTGACCAAGAGTCATGGAACCCGCCGCCAGATGATGCCGGGCTGGCATGTTCCTTGACCTTGTCTTGAAGCTGTCCCATCAACTTCATAAATGTTTTGTCCAGCTTTTCCTGGCTGCCTTCCAAACCGCTCATCACATCTTCGTGATCGAGCTGGTTCTCCAGCTTGTCGAGCCAAATGGGTCGTTCTACAGCAGGGTTGTGCTTACCGTGCGAACCATCATGACCATGGTCAACACTGATAGCACCTGCCGGAGAAACGAAAACCACTGCGAGTCCAAGAACCAAAAACAGTCTTGTGCTCACGCTCCGTGCCAGATTCAGGATTGGATTACCTTTCATAAGTGCCTCCTCCTTACGTTAATATTCATACATCTGAGTTAAACAGGTTGGTATTTACAACGGCTAATATCCGTTTCATAAGCTTTCTTAACTATCTAAATCCAAGGGAGGTGTTCTCCTCTTTATGAAAAACGAGGCGCAGGACGGACCCAGCCCCCGACTAATCAATATAAAGATACGTAAAACCTGGAATTATTCCCAGAAACTGAGGATTTTTATGAAATAAATGCGGTTTGTCAGATAAGGACTACAAAAGAAGGCTAAACCTATAAAATCAAATGATTTACGATAAGAAGGGGGGAGACGGGGGATGGGCCTAAACCAGGGGATTAAATATCAATAAGTTATGACGGCAGGATCAATCTTCATCGGTGATATATTTGCCAATTTCCAAGCGCAAAGACTCGGAGCGCAGGAGCTCCCGTTTGAGATAAATTTTGGCGCGTGCAATACGAGACATCACAGTTCCGATAGGAATATTCAACGACACAGATATCTCCTTGTAAGATAATCCGTCAAAATAGAACTGAACCAAAGTCACTCGGAGTCGCTCATCGAGTTTGTCCAGAACCTCCTGGATATTACTTCTAACCTCCGCTCGTAAAAAATCGACTTCGGGGTGTTGCCGGTCGCTCAATTTCTCACAAACCGACTCAAATTCAATTTCCGCGCGCTTTTTAGTTTTCTCAATATCCTTTAAAAAAAGGTTCCTCAAAATGGAAAACATCCAGTATTTGCTTTTCGCCGGGTCATGGACCTGATGAAAACTTTTCAGGGCGCAAAAAAGCGTCTCCTGAACCAGATCCTGAGCATCATTGGGGTTGCCGCACATACGAATCGCGGACTTGTAAAGCATTGAGACATGCGGTGAAAGATGCTTTTCAAAGCAATCCTTATCCCCACCTTCAGCAAGACCGTTCCTAAATTGATTAAGAAAATCCATAAAGTTGATTTTTAAGCATGTAATAACAATTTTTGTTGTTTCGGGGAATAATATCGAATATTGAATATCTTTTAAAGGTAAATATGTGAAATAGAACATATAACATTAACTTTACCCAATTTAATCATGTAGCCTTGATAAATTCGATGAATATTACCAATCAGGAGTTATTGAAAATCTCTTTAAAGATCGAGCAGGATGGAATGAGATTTTACAGTGAGCTTGCTGAGACGGTGTCCGACCCAAAAGTGAGGGATTTCTTTCAACTCATGGCTCGGGAAGAAGCCCTGCACGAGAAGCAATTCAAGCGCCTCATTGAATCAAAAGACCTTGAAAGCCACGGTTGGGAAAATAACCCCTCTCTGCGTGAATTCATCGACAAGAAATTTCAAACTGATATTTTCCCTCCCGCCCAAGAGATCTTCGACCAACTGCCCATAATCGGAGGAATCCAAAAAGCTCTTGAGATTGCCATGGATGCAGAACAAATCGTGGGGGAGTTTTTCCGACTTCTGCATGACTCCTGCGATGACATTGAAATAAAAACGCTTCTGACCATTCTGGAAAAGTCTGAATGCGAACATCTGGAAAGAGTGAAGTCTTTTAAAACCAAGTTTTTAAACGACGACAACTGATCTCCCCGTCTGCAACTAAAAGAATAAGATAATTTTGATAATTACTTTCAAAATTTGAAATTTTATTTTATAATTTCTAATACTAGAATTATGTAGTGGATATTTAGACACTGAATCAGAGGTCGGCTTTATGGTTGTCACCAACTCAGAACTGCTAGAGCTTTCAATTAAAATTGAACGTGAAGGTCAGCATTTTTATAGCCAGTTGGCAGAACACGTTGGCGATCCAAAGGTTCAGGAGTTTTTAAAGCTCATGGTCAAAGAAGAAGCCGCACACGAAATTCATTTCAAGAAAATGCTCGAAACTGAAGGTGATTTTGGTTGGGAGAACGATGAGGATCTAAAACAACTGATTGCAGAAAACTTCCAAACCGACATCTTCCCTCCCCTGGAAGAAACCCTGAGCCAATTGCCCCGTTTTGAGGGACTGGAAAAAGCTTTCGATTTTGCCATTGAAGCTGAAAACGTGGCCATCGAGTTCTACCGCATTCTTGGCAAGGCCTGTAATAACTTCGAGTTGAAAACCAATATGCTCATGCTGGAAAAAGCCGAGATGGAACATTGCAAGGTAGTCGAAACACTCAAAAAACGAGTTCTGGAAAACCTGAGCTGACCCCCCTCCAAATTAAAATCCAAAGTTTGAATCCAGTTTTTTCCCAGTAGATATCAACCACCAGAAACTCCGCACAACAGGCTATCCTACCAGCCTCACCACTATTGACCGAAAGACAAAAAAAACAGCACCGGGACCGAAGCCCCGATGCTGTAATTTTCAAGAACGCCGCAAGTATTTTCGGACGTTCCTTTTAAAGCTGTGCTTATTCTGCAGTCAAAGTAAAATCTGCTTTAGCCTCGCCAGCACCCACTGTAACTTCTATAGTAGATTCGCCAACATAAGGTTGCCATGCAGTTACTTTATACTTACCAGCAGGAATACCTTCAATTTTGAAAGAACCATCAGCAGCCGTCATGGCGTAGTAAGGGTTCTTTAAAATTCGTGCATCGGCTTCCATGTAGTTGTGCTGATCGCACTGCAAAAAGAAGTGAACCTCTTTTTTAAATTTAAAGGTCTTGGTCACATCTGCTGATGAGCCTTTGCTAGGCAGAGGCTTGTTAAACAGAGTACCACGGCTTGCACCTTTAACAGCATATCCATGTGGATTGTGCAGAACGTCTGTATCCTGGTTTGTGATTTTTGCCAGACCTGATTTCGCTTTTTTCTCTTCTTTGCTATGTCGGCGAACAACTGTCATTTTCGGGAAAATATCACAGTCTTTGAAGTCCCAACTTGTTTTACCAATATCACCCCAGGGCTTGCCGGTTTTGAGATCTTCAATAATTACCACAGCGTTTTGAATTTTTCCACCAGCGTGCAAAACTTTAACTCGAGCGCGCATGCCATCTTTAGCTTCAGGATGTTTGGAACAAAACTCTACATTTTTGCCTTTACTCAAATCTTCAATGATCGGAGCCATAGCTGTGCCCTTCAGCGAAACACTTCCACTGATTGAGCCCGTGCCAGCAGAGCCTTCTTTATAACCGTTAACATCTGTTCCTGCAAAACCTGTGGATGCACCCAATGCCATTGCCAGAGAGACAGCCATTACACCTAAAACAATCTTCTTCATTTCTTTTTTTCCTCCTAATTAGGAATTCAAAAAATATACACCGCACACATCAAACGTGTTCCTCTACAACTCCAATGAACTACCCGCTTTTCCAGAATGCCGGGATTGTAGCATAAAGAATCCGTTCTTATAACGTAAAAAGGGGCCTCCATCAAGAGGCCCCTTCCACTTTTTTTAAAATAATTGTCGAAAATCGATAATTATCGCATCGACAACTTATCATTTTCAGCTTTGGAAGCAGATTTCTCGACTTCGTCCGGCTGAGATGCGGTTTTCACGCCTTTAACCGTCGCTTTACCCAACGG
>JACNKA010000043.1 GCA_014382285.1 Nitrospinota bacterium
TACTGGCGCTTGCCATGTATCTTATTCCAGGGATGACCGGCATTGCAGATGCCAAAGAGGCATTTGCAGAGCAGGTATTCGCTGAAGAGGCTTTTGCCAAAGAAGTACAGGCAGAAGAGGCAGTAGAAGGCGAGGGTGAGCCGGAAATTGAGTGGAGCCAGGACGTTTTCTATAAGGACTGGGAAGGTAATCCGCTTAAAGGTCCGGTAAGTGGCTATGCTGCTCCGGAATTAGGTCCGGAGGATTATAATAATTATGAGTTTGCGCCCAGTCGAATCATTCTTTGGGTGGCAAACCAGCAACATCTCTACTTTGGTAGTTTTGTTCTAGCGGTTCCGATTTTCTGTATGATCATTGAGTTTATCGGAATTCGTACCAAAGAAGAAGATCCAGTAATGTCTGCAAAGTATGATCGGTTGGCGCATGACCTGATGAAGGTTAGTCTGACGGCGTATTCATGGACTGCTATTCTTGGTGGTATTCTTCTCTTTACATTTATTACTCTGTTTCCGGGGTTCTTTAAATACATGGCGGGTATTTTCCGTCCTGTAATGCATGTATATGCATTGATGTTCCTTGCAGAATCAGGGGTTCTCTACGTTTACTATTACGGTTGGGATAAAATGCAAGACGACAAGTTCCTGAAATGGATCCACTGTAGTCTTTCTGTTCTCCTCAACTTGATCGGAACGGTTCTGATGTATCTCGCTAATTCCTGGGCAACCTTCATGCAGGCTCCTGGTGGAATTGATGCAGAGGGTCGTTTCCTCGGTAACATCTGGCACGTAATTCATTCCACCCTTTGGAATCCGGTTGGTGTGCATCGAATTCTTGGAAACATCGTTTTCGGTGGTGGAATCGTTGGTGCTTACGCTGCTTACCATTATCTGACAGCTAAAAACGAAGAAGAGCGAGCTCATTACGACTGGGTTTGTTATGTGGCGATGTTTATCGCGATCTTCGGTTTGATTCCGCTGCCCTTCGCAGGGTACTGGTTGATGAAAGAAGTGTATGCATTCCGTCAACAAATGGGTATTACCCTGATGGGTGGAATCATGGCTTGGTTGTTCATCATTCAAGCGGTAATGATTGGTTTGCTGTTCTTCGGCGCGAACTCATACCTGCATAATGGTATGTCGAGGGTCAAGGGATCGCATCGTTATATGAAGTATTGTAAGTATATGGTGCTTCTCTTGATCTGTTGTTTCACCATGTGGATGACCCCGCATACGATTGTTATGACCCCTGCTGAGTTGAAAGCAATGGGTGGTGCGCAGCATCCGATCGTAGGTCACTTTGGTGTTATGTCAGCGAAGAACACAGCGGTTAATCTGATGATCACCTGTACGGTTCTCTGTTTCCTTCTGTATCAGAGAGCAAACAAGAAGATCAACGTCCCTTGGGCAACCGTGGGTAACTGTTGGATCACAGCGATCTTTATTGGCGCTGCTTGTAATATCATCTTCCTGGGTGTATATGGTTATTTCCTCCCTGCTAACCAGCGGGTTGGACTTTCTGTGCCTCAGGTAACATCTACTCTTACGACTCTGTTTGCGGGCACCGCGATCAATATCTCCATGTTTAAAGATTCTGAATCTTATGGTGATATCCAGTGGGGCACGCAGTCCAAGGTTGGGACATACGCTATTTTCCTTCTAGCGATTTCCTTTACTTGGTTGATGGGGCTGATGGGTTATATCCGTTCTGCTGTACGTTTGTTCTGGCATGTGACGGAAGTTGTTCGAGATAACTCTGTGGATGCTTACACACTGACAATTGGTGAAGCGGGTAAAATGCTTACCTTCAACGCCTTGTTTGTCTGGGTTCAGTTCGTTGTGGTTTTCTGGGTGGGTAGTTTGACTGCCAAGAAGATTCCGGCCAAGGCTCCTGAGGGAGTTCCTGTTCCGGCGCAACAACAACAATAACTATTATCTGATTGGGTTGAGCACTGCAATACTCCGTGGTGCTCAACCCCGATTTAATCTGAGGGTATAGGAGAGAGGGGAAAAATGTTACCAGAGCAGCATGACATATTATTTTCATTTCTTGCGATACTATTTGCCACTTTCGGGATTTTTGTTTTTGGCAATGTGATTCAAAATTGCAGAGAAAGAGGAGGTTTGAATACCACCTTGTGGGGCGGTATCTTTGGCGTATTTGCGCTCACCATGTTTATGATGACCGTACATATGTTCAGCCTTGTTCAAGCGGATCAGTTGAAGTTTTTCTTTTCAACTTATCTTTGGGTTATCCTCTTACTGCTTCTTACTTGGGGTGTTTTCTTCAAGAGCAATAATATTGAAAGTCAATCGCCTCCAATCATTCGAGGCTTTTTCTTCTGGACTACCGTTTCGGTTCTGTTGGCGGGTTACACCAACTGGTTGCCGCAACAGCGTTCTGATCCGCCACCCAAAGAAGCAGCGGTTGTGGGCGATCTCACCATGGAAGAATTTGCTGAAATGGGACGCGTAATCATTTTTGGTGCCAAACAGGTTGCAGGTCAAAAATCTATTGGTAAGGGGCAGTGTCCTCTTTGTCATGGTTTTGATCCGGCAGATCACATGGGCCGTTGTCCAAATCTTTTTGGAGTTGAAAAGCGGAGTCATGATCGGGTCAAGGAGGATAGGTATGCGACCAGTCCAATTCCAATCGGTGAGACAGAGCCCGCTGCTGGAATTGTGAAAGGTAAGTGGGATCAAATTCCTGAAGAATATCGACGCCAACATGGTCCGGATGAGTTGGTTGGGGAAGACTATATTCGTGAGTCTCTGATGTGTCCGACCTGTTATGTGGTAGAAGGTTTTGGTGGTTCTGGTGATACCAAGAGCCCCATGCCGGTCATTGTTAAGCCGCCGATCAGCTTGAGCCGCGTTGAAGTAAATGCGGTAATCGCTTATCTGCAATCGAAGGATACGCCAGGTGAGTTTGGCGCAGTAACAGTTCCGCTTCCACAGGATGATGCCGGTAATACCGGTGGTGCTCCTGTTGCTGAGGAAAGTAGTGATGAAGATGCTCCCTTGTTTGTGACTGGTAAAGAAGATATTCAAGCCATGATCAACAAGCTGGGTTGTCCGCTTTGTCATACCATTCCTGGTGTAGAAGGCGCAGTGGGCGAATTGGGACCGAAGTTGCATGAGAAGATCAATGCTCCTAACAGGATCAAGGATCCCAATTACAAAGGTAAAGCAACCAACACCAAGGAATACGTCAGGGAGTCCATTTTGAACCCTGGCGCTTACGTGGTGTTTAATGAAGAAGCCGGAGAATCTTATCCGGATGGTTTAATGCCTACAAGCTTTGGAGAGCAGCTTTCAGTAGCAGCGCTTGACAAACTTGTAGATTTTATTAGTCAGACCGAACCCCCGGCTGGCAGTTAATAGGAGACAACAATGAATAAGACTTTAGTAAGCTTTTTGGTGTTTGTTGTCGGCCTGGCGGTGTTTCACAACGCTATATTTCCTATCTTTACACCGAAGGAGGTCGGCTGGTTTCTTAATAGATACGTTTACTTTTTATTATTCGTAGCGTATGTGATCATCACAAACCTTGTGCTAAGGCTCAAGCCTCCGATATCCATGTCGGGTTTGTTTGTCTGGAGCTTAGGTTTCTATTTTTACAAATTTGTTTTGTATCCACCTATTCCCTGGACCTTGTTCATTACCTATATGGTGATGTGGTCTATCGGAACCTTTCTATACATTAGTCAGGATCCAGAGACTTTCCGGGAATTCAGGAAACCGATTGTTAAAACAATCGTAGGTGAATACAAATTGGCTCGAATTGTTATGTTTATCGCGTTGCCCATTTTGGTTGGGTTTGCTACGTATAAATCAATTTATCCGAGCTTCCAGGAACCCGTTGAGTTGAGGACGGTTCATCCCGCTCCTCCCGCTACCACGAAAGTGCATGGCAAAACTTATCCTCTGGAATCTACAAATAACCCGTTCCGCATTGATGAGCAGGATAACTATAAAGATAGTTTTCCTTTTCTGGATGCGGACAAGCATGAGTACATGAAGTATGTGACGGAAGGTGGCACTATTTTCTTTCAGAACTGCCATTACTGTCATGGTGATCAGTTGAATGGATTGGGGATGTTCTCGCATGCGTTTAACCCCACTCCTGCTAATTTCATTGATCCAGGTACCATCGCTATGTTGCAGGAAGCGTTTCTGTTCTGGCGGGTGTCAAAAGGCGGACCCGGTCTGCCTAATGAATCCACCCCTTGGTCTTCAGCAATGCCTCCTTGGGAAGAGCATTTGAAAACCGAAGAAATCTGGAAGGTCATTCTGTTTGAATATTGGTACACAGGTTGGCATCCACGAACATTTGGTACAGAAGGCTCTACCGCAGGTGGTGGGGAATAACTTGAACTTAACGGTTAATAAACCTAAACATATGGAAATGACCATGACAAAGAATAATAACTATTTCAAACGCCTGATTTTATCTTTTCTGGCAGTGGCGTTGATTGCAGTACCGGGGACGGCTTTAGCCGGCGCACCGGATGCGGTCAAAAAGGATCTGCTTGAAAAGGGGAAAAAGGTTTATTTTAAACGCTGTGTCTGGTGTCACGGTGTGGAAGGTGGCGGTGATGGACCTTCTGCTGACCGACTGTTCACTCGACCACGAAATTTCATTCAGGGAACTTTCAAAATCCGCACAACGGATTCTGGAGAGCTTCCAATGGAATCTGATTTGATCAAAACAGTTAAGAATGGCCTTCCGGGTTCAGCAATGCCTGCATGGGGTGAGTTCTTGGCCGAAGATGAAATCATCGCTGCTGTTAACTTTGTAAAGACCTTGGTTCAGGATCGTGATTTTAATGATACTGAAGATGAAGACGTAAATGTTCAGGATTTTGGCACGAACCCTTGGGGAACCACGGGTCCTTATCACCTGGGTGTACCACAGGCAGACATTGATGCGGGTAAAGAGATCTTCATGAAGAACAAGTGTTTTGAGTGTCACGGTGGTGAAGGCCGTGGTGATGGTAACCCGACGATGAAAGACGACTGGGGTTTCCCGATTGTTGCGGCCGACTGGACGCAGTGCTGGAACTTCCGTGGATCGCGTCGATTTCCCTTCGACCCGTTCAACGTTGTTCGAACCATTTCTACCGGATTGAACGGTACTCCAATGCCTAACTTCAAGGACCAAATCACGGTTGAGGATCGCTGGAAAATTGCAGCATTCGTTAACTCGCTTTGTCCTCGAAAGAACATTGATAAACTGACTAACAAGCCAGTTCCTGATTTCTTGATTCAATCTGTTTATACAGAGGGAAATGTTGTTGGTAAAATTAATGATCCCAGTTGGGCATCACCGGATACTGATCATAGAATCGTTCCTGTTCCGGAAGAACAAGCTGAGAACCCCTATAAGCATTACATTGCTATGGCGGGTCAGATCACTCGTGGTAAGCGTAACTTTGATCCTAAAACGGATAACCTCTGGGTTAGCTCGCGTTGGAGTGCAGAGGAAAATGCTGTTTACTACTTGGTCGAATACCATCAGCGGTTTATGTCGCAAGATCCAGAATATCCGGATGCAGTGGCTATCCAATGGCCTGCGAAACTGCAGGATCTGTTTGGTGCTGAGAAACCGTACTTTATCTATGGTGATTCCAAGAAACCGGTTGATGTTTGGAAAGCCAGTTACATGGTCAAAGATTACAGTGCGACCAATGCACCGAATGATAAAGGTTATCAGTTGGACGTAAGTGTTAAAGAAGTTGTTGGAAATGGCTTTGATGCAATTGCTGACAAAGAGTCTGAAGGAAAAGTGGAAGTAGTAGATTCCATTTTCCATCAGGGTCGTGTCAAAGTCATGTTCAAGCGGTCTTTGACGACGGAAGGCGAATTTGATGTTCAGATTCCATCTGAAAAATTCATTCCTGTTAGTTTCTTCCAATGGTCAGGTCGAGATAAAGAGCATGATGAGCATATGGCTATCTCTACCTGGTATTACACCATTTTGAAGCCAGCTTTGCCTGCGTCTTTGTATTACATGCCTCCGATCATTGCAGCGATTTTTATCTGCTTCCAGGGTTGGTTGGTATGGATGACCAAGCGTACACGTAAAATGTATGACGAAGGGAAAATGCGTCGTGACGAGCTTCCTAAGTAGTCATTAGAAGTTTTATAAGAAAGCCCGCCGATTTTTCGGCGGGCTTTTTTTTGTCCAAAATTGGGAATAGGTTTAGTTTTTTAGTTGTTGGACTGAAAAAAACTTGGGCGTAATTTCCCCTCGACTGGAAGGCGGTGTTCTATAAATTTTTTATTCCCGACAAAGCGGGGAATACTTGGATTTAGTTGAAATTATAGTTGGGGCAGGTTAGCCCCGTAGAGGGGATTAATCTTCTTCGGTAACTTGTTCCAGATCCATATTGCCTTCGATAATTTCTCTTAAGGCCAATTCAAAAAATATTTTTGGATTTGTAAGGTCTTCGGGGTCGACCTCAATTGTAGGTTGGGCGCCATCTTCCAGTTGGTGAATTCGCTGAGTGACTAGAATGCATAAAAGATATCGGCTTTTTACGACATCTTGTGCTTCCTTAACCAGTTCCATTCTGTCTTGCATTTCCAATTCAATCATGATTTTCCTGTTCGGTTAAAAGTTCTCTACCATTATAGAGCAATCTGTAAAACTGTCAAACTCCATTATGGTTCATCTTTTTGCTAATATTGAGTTAATGGATTCGATGACCGTTTCGACTTGTTCTTTAGAAACTTCTCGGTGCAGGACGGCACGAAATATCCCCGCGCCGGTCATAAGAAGTTTGATGTGTTTTTTTTCTAATTGATCGATAAATGTTTCGCCGTCTATTCCTGTCATTTTAAAGAATATGATATTTGTTTTAATTTGGATTTCGTCTATTTCAATTCCATCCAGACGCGAAAGCCCGCTGGCTAATATTTTTGCGTTTTCGTGATCTTCCTGAAGCCGCTCTATCAGTTCCTGGAGAGCGATCAGGCCTGCGGCGGCAAGGTGCCCTGCCTGCCTCATCCCCCCTCCCACCATTTTTCTCATTTTCCTGGCTTTGTCTATAAACTCTGAGGATCCACAAACCAGAGAACCCACTGGTGCTGAAAGTCCTTTCGAAAGACAGAACATTACAGAATCTACTTTTTCCGTTAGTTTTAAAACGGGAACTTTAAGAGCCACCGCCGCGTTGAAGATTCTTGCCCCATCGAGATGAATTTTTAACCCATATTTGTCGGATAAATCACGAACCGTGGCCATGTATTCTGGACTGAGTGGGGTGC
>JACNKA010000127.1 GCA_014382285.1 Nitrospinota bacterium
CAAAGGAACGCCGCTTGATCATGTTCCCATACACCACATTTGACTATAACTCGTTTTCTGGGACTCAGTATAAAAATATAAGGCGCTATCGATGAGGGGAAGTTTTGCTAATGCCCTTTGGAAATCCCTCCCATGCGCAAGTAAAGGACCAATTTTTTTTTCATAAAACTCAAGATATTGTTTCAAGGCTTCTTTCTTTACAGGATCATTCTTAATTTGATTCGGGTCTCCTCTTGGCCTGTCTGGAATACCATTAAGACGGCGAGATATTTCGAGCCAGTCAAAATCAGCCCATTTTTTGTAATTAAAATGGTCGACCTTATTCCATTTGGGTAGAGGGCCGGATAAGCCAGAAGGTTTTTGTATTTTTACGCGATCAGTTGCTCCAGGCAAAAGCTCGAACACACTGGGAAAAGTGATGACATCCTTATTGAGATTTTTGAATATATGATCATCAATTCCAGCAGCAATCCAGCCCGGTTCCGTCTCCCGGTGATAACCTTCAATCAGAGTGGCTAACAGAGCCGGAGACCCACTATGCGGGGTACCGAGAAAAATGGTTTGTCGCAATACATTAAAGGGATAACTGCTTTTATTCGGCAAGTAAAACTTATGATACCACCATGTGACCACGAGCCCACCCATACTGTGCGCTATAAGCACCAGTTCCCGATCAGCAAGTTCGTCGCGCCAAGCGTTTTTAATTTTTTCGTCCAGATCCCTAGCGGAGCCTTCAATGGGTTGACGCCAGTCGTAGCCAAAAGGAAGTAAGGGAACATCACTATTTTGGAGCACGTATTTTATTGCATCGTAGCCAGTTTCGTAGATGTCAGCATTATCAAACCACAACGGGGCAATGAAGGAATACATGAAATCCGCATCTACAGGGTTACGCGTCTTATAACCTTGCGAATCGGAAAAATCGTAGGCAAGCCTTTTGGCGGATTTCTCACCCCAGATGATGGTCTCATTTTTAGTAAGGCGCGAACCGAGGATGCCAGGGACAAGAATAAACGTGGGTACCGTTTCCTTAGCTAGTTGGTTGAGACTCTCAGCCTCTCCACCTAGAAATGGTAGATCGGTTGACTTCATAAACCTAAGCGGCGCCTCCGCAAAACAAGAATCAGCGAAAAACAAAAAGAGAAAACTGATGACCGAGACAAGAGTACTTGCAGCAATACGATGGGGGTTCATGGCTCCCTCCAATATCAATTTTAGGATATTCTGCTTATACTTCATTGGCATAAGTCCTGTAAAGCTTAATTTCGCCTTACCTTATCTTTCTATGATAGCAAGATGTTTGCTTATTGGTGAAAGGCACATAACCCTCAATAACACAAGATATACCTTTCGAGCGAAACCGTATTCGAAACTGGAATAACCTTTTCGGTTTCAATGTTCTTTGGGCAAACCATAAAATTTGGCAAGGGAAATATTTGAAGTAGTGATTTTCTTGTTTGTTTGTCTATTAAAATAAAGTAGCTTAATCGCAATTCAAAACTGGGAGTTGACAGCACTCAATAAAACAGCGGAATGGACACTAATATACTGATTGCCATATAGCATTGCTGGCGCAAATGAGGTTGCGATTGGGGTTGGGAGATTACACAAAAACAAATGACTTCTCCCAAATCAACAAAGCTTATAAACTGGAGAGAGAGTAGACGAGGGGTATAATAAGGTAATAGATGAATCTAATCTTCAACTAAGGGAATTAACATGGGTTGAATCACCCACCCCACAAAAACAACCCATGGCTCACTCACCCTTGCTAGGTCAACCCTGCCTGATTTGCAAATCCCCCGCGCCCATTTTTTATCAGGACACGCGCACCTTTTACAAATGCCCCAACTGCTGGCTGATTTTCACCAACGATCTTCCCGACAAAACATTCGAAGAAAATCATTACAAAACCCAATGGCAAAACACAGAGCCTGAGTTCTGGAAGAACCAGACGAACGCTCTCGTCTCTTATATCCAGAAATATCTCAGCCCCAAAAGAGTTCTCGATTTCGGTTCCGGCTCAGGTGAAATGACGGAGGAACTTAAACGTCACGGCTATCAAGTCACAGCACTCGAACCGATGCATGACGGATACCTCAAGGATCAAAGCTACCCATTTTTGTTTGATGTCGTCGTTGCCGTCGAGGTCATAGAGCACCTGCCCAATGTCTGGGAAGAACTGGAGCAGATTGAAAAAGTACTGCAACCCGAAGGCATTATGGTTTTCTCCACCGGCCTGACCAATCCATTCATCGAATTGCCCGATGCCGCCGAACATTTCAAAACATGGTGGTACAAAGACGACCCGACACACCTGAGTTTCTTCTGCAACCACACCCTCGGCGTCATGGCGGATATGCGGGATTACACCATCGATATTTACGATGACAAACTCTTCGTGGTGAGGAGAAACAAATCCCCCCAACCCCCTTCGCAGAAGGGGGGGCTTAAATGAATCCCTCTTTTTCAAAGAGGGGCTGGGGTGATTTACAACCTCTCATCCAACATGTGGCTAATGAAAGGCAAACGAATTGAGCCAAGAGCAACCATCAGTTATGATAGAGACATGAACAAACGATGGATCACAACATTCCTGATATTAATCATGACGGCAATGCCCGTTTATGCCAATGACTTTCAGGAGGGACTGGATGCCATTCATGCAACAGACTATGAAACGGCACTGGAAAAATTAATGCCTCTGGCAGAGCACGGCCACGCCGCCGCCCAATATAATATCGGCGTCATGCATGAGTGGGGCAACGGCGTGCCGCAGGATAATTCTCAGGCCCTCAAATGGTATAAACGTTCGGCGGAACGATTCCACAAAGATGCACAAAACAATCTGGGTGCCCTGTATAGCAAAGGCGAAGGAACAGAACCGGATTTTGTGGAAGCCTTGAAGTGGTTCATCATTTCCGCCGAGAACGGCAGTGAAGGCGGTCAAAAAAATATCCACATCGTCGAAAAGCGCATGAACTACGAAGAAATCTCCCAGGCGCAAAAACTCGCCAATGACTGGATGAGAAAAAACAGGAAGAAATAAATGTACGCGGACAAATTGCGCTATATTAAATTGCAAGAATAAAGTACGTCATCGCGAGCCGCGAAGCGGCGCGGCGATCCAGAACACCTGGATTGCTTCGTCGCCATTGGCTCCTCGCAACGACGGAACAGGCCAGCGTATCCTAGTTTTTGGCAATCCATATTTAACTGCAAGACTCGTGCAATATTCGGGTTAGCGCACCATTAGCAGTTCATCCCACTGGGTGGTGTATCGCGGCGACCGCGACCCGCAGCGCATTTTCCATTCCCGGTTCACACCCTGCGCCCCGAAAAATAACGTGTCGGAGCCATGATCCTCATTGATTCGATCTACAATAGCCATCAAAGGGTTGTGATGGTTGACATCAACAAACAGTTGCTTTTGTTCCAACGACGCGGGGATTAACCCCGTCAGCATGATTCCTGTTTTTTTGTAGCGGTATCCCGGTTTATAAATCCTGCTCAAGCAAAACTTTGCCGCTTCGATGATGAGTCGCGTATCACTGGTTGGGGTTGTTAACGTATGGGTGAACCCATTATTGTATTGCGGGTCCGTTTCTCGGAAACCATTGGTCTGAACAAAGACATGCACCGCCTGCGCCCGACTATTTTGTTTTCTGAGTTTTTCACAAGCACGTGCCGCGTAATTGGCCAGGGCTTCTTCTATAGGCTCTTTTTTTGTTAGAAGCTTGCCAAACGACTTGGACGACATAATGCTTTTTTTCGATTGAACACCTTCCAGATCGATGCAGGATTGGCCTTTCAGTTCCCGCAGTATGCGCTCCCCGACAACCGACAGATGTTTGCGGATGATAGTGGGGCTTGCGTCTCTCAGTTGCGCAGCTTTGTTAATACCCATTCGATTCAAACGCTCAGACCACCTCCCTGCAATCCCCCATATCTTGCCCACATCCAGAGTTTTTAGAATCTCATCCTGCGCCTGCTGGCTGCGAATATCAAATATGCCATCATCTGTCTGTTTTTTCGCCACGTGATTGGCAACTTTTGCCAGTACCTTGGTGGGTCCAATGCCAATCGACACCGGGATACCAGTCCATTGCAGTACCTTTGCGCGTATGGTTTTGCAGTATTCATAAAGATTGCGAGGTTGCAAAGGGTCCAACCGCAGGAATGCTTCATCAATCGAATAAACTTCCATGTCGAGAGCATGCAGACGGAGACTGTCCATCACCCTTTGCGACATATCGCCATAAAGTTGATAGTTCGAGGAAAAAACAGCGACGTTGTGCTTTTTGATGATCGCTTTTTGCTCGAAAAGAGGAACCCCCATAGGAATGCCCAAAGCTTTCGCTTCATTGGAGCGGGCGACGATACAACCATCATTATTTGACAAGATGACAATGGCGCGCCCTTTCAAGCGGGGATCAAACACACGCTCACAAGACGCATAGAAATTGTTGCAATCGACCAGAGCAAAGATTTTCACAACAGATCATGGAGCACGTGAGTGACAACGCCCCAGACCACTACCTCATTGCCTTCCTGCAACTCAATGGGAGGGTAATTCGCGTTTTCGGATTGTAACGAGAAATGACCTTTCGATTTTAAAAGCCGCTTAACGGTGAGTTGGCCGTCTATTTCGGCAATGACAACCTTTCCATGCACGGGCTCCAGACTTCGGTCCACAACCAGCAAATCTCCATTAAAAATTCCCACTCCATTCATAGAGTCGCCAGATGCCTTTACAAAATAAGTTGCCGCAGGGTGCGTGATGACATGCTCATTGAGGTCAAGCGACCCTTCCATATAATCATCAGCCTGTGATGGAAACCCTGCCGCAACGTGGCATAAAGCCAAAGGAAAAGAACACTGTTTGGCAATTTCAGTTGGAATGACGGCTGTCATGTAAACTCGAGTTAAATGGCTGATGAGAAACAAAACTACCTCGGCCAGATGCAGGTGTCAATGAATTTTCGTCTTATTTTCGCTTTTTGTGATAAACTGAACCTTCTTGACCGAATTGGAACACTCGTGTAGGTTGAGCCACTAATCGGCATGCCAAAGCAAGTGCTGGCCGAATATTGCAAGGTTGTAAATCACCCCAGCCCCTCTTTGTAAAAGAGGGGTTCATTAACCCCCCATCTAACGGAGTGGAGAAATTTGTGGTCGCACTCGTTCACAGTGGAGCGGTTCTGGGCATAGACGGCTATGCGGTCGAGGTGGAAGTCAACCTCTCGCAAGGCCTGCCGGGCATGTCCATCGTTGGCCTGCCTGATGCCGCCGTCAAGGAAAGTAGCGATCGCGTTTCCGCCGCCATTCGCAACACCCAGTTAGCTCTGCCAGTACGAAGGATCACCATCAACCTCGCCCCTGCCGATATCCGCAAAGAAGGTTCGGCGTTCGACTTGCCTATCGCTCTCGGCATTCTTGCGGCCAGCGGCATGATCGAAAACGAGCGGTTGAAAAAACTGGTGATTCTCGGCGAACTTTCTCTCGATGGCCGGGTCAAGCCCATTCGCGGCGCACTCTCCATCACCGCCATGGCACGTGAAAATGGGATGGAAGGCGTTCTTCTGCCCGCGCAAAATGCGGCGGAAGTTTCTGTCATCGAAGGCATCCCCATTTATCCAATAGAAAATTTACCTCAGGCGGTAGAGTTTTTGTGCGGGAAGCTGGCGCTTCAGGCAGTGACCCCTCAACCCCAAGCCAAAACTCTGCACACCAGCGACTATGAATTAGACTTCACCGATGTCAAAGGCCAGCACCATGTCAAACGCGCCCTGGAAATCGCCGCCTCAGGCGGGCATAACATCCTGCTTATCGGCCCTCCCGGTTCCGGTAAATCCATGCTGGCAAAACGCATCCCGACCATTCTGCCTTCCATGACGCAGGGGGAAGCCATCACCAGCACAAAAATTCACAGTGTACTCGGTCAATTGAAAAACGGGAACGGACTCTTAAAGCTACGCCCCTTTCGTTCGCCGCATCACACCATCTCCGATGCCGGGCTGATCGGCGGTGGGCGCGTGCCCATGCCGGGGGAAGTGTCGATGGCGCATAACGGCGTGTTGTTTCTCGATGAACTGCCCGAGTTTAAACGCAACGTGCTGGAAGTCCTGCGCCAACCTCTGGAAGAAGGGGAAGTCTCTATATCACGCGCCGCCGGGTCCGTCACCTACCCGGCGAACCTCATGCTGGTAGCGGCGATGAACCCCTGCCCCTGCGGTTACCGGTTCGACCCGAAACGCGAATGCGGATGCACACCGATGATGATCAAGAAATATGTCGGGAAAATATCAGGTCCCCTGCTCGACCGCATCGACCTGCATATCGAAGTGCCGGCACTGGAATACAAAGACCTGTCATCCGAGTCAGGCGGCGAACGTTCCGAGGCAATTGCATCCAGAGTCGAACAGGCACGCAGTGCCCAGTTAAAACGTTTCCATCAAAGTCCGGAAAACAATTTCAATGCCAACATGAATCCGCATCAACTGAAATCCCATTGCGCACTGGATGAAGCGTCGAAAAAGATCATGGCTTTGGCCATCGACAAGTTAGGGCTCAGCGCAAGAGCGCACGACCGCATCCTGAAAGTAGCGCGTACTATCGCCGATCTGGCCGAATGCGAATCCCTACAGTCCGAACACATCGCCGAAGCCATCCAGTACCGTTCTTTAGACCGCGAAAGCTGGTTCTAACTGCTCGGCGCAGGGCCAATGGGTCAGAACATTCTGGAGCGAACGATCATCATTGCGCTTCTGGATTTAGTTTTCAATAATTCCCCCTGATAAGGGGGATTAAGGGGGTTGCTTCAAAAAATAGTTTTCCTTCTTGCCAGAGTAAGCCCCCACCTATATATAAATCACCGCAACGGTAGCAGAAAAAGAAAGGACAAATATGTTTGAACCCATTGAGTTTGAAAATTTAAATGAAGCTGATATCAGAGAAGAGGTCATCGCTCCATTACTTAAAGAGCTTGGCTACAGATCAGGCAGTGAAAACAACATTATTAGAGAACAGTCCTTAAAATACCCAAGAAAATTTCTTGGCCGAAAAAAACCGAATAAAGATCCTCTGCTGAGAGGGGTTGCTGACTATATTTGCGTTGCAGGTGGAAAGGTTCAATGGGTAATTGAGGCAAAACCTCCCGGCGTTGACTTGGATTCAAATGATATTGAACAGGCCTATACCTACGCCTGCCATCCAGAAATAAGAGCTATATATTTTTGCGTTTGTAATGGGAAGGAATTGAGGATTTACCAAACCAGTCAAAGCCCGGATACGCCCCCTATACAATGTTTTCTCTACGAAGATTTTTCTAATATCCTAGGGGTAATTAGAGGCATTCTTGGACCGGAAGCAATACTTCGTGATTTCCCCAAGCAGGAACCAGACATTGAGGAACCAATTGGCCCTGGTTTGCGCTCTATTGTAAGAATAGCTAATGGGAAAATTGTCTACAGGTCAAATACTTTGAACAATCCGGCTTTTGAGGGAATGGTAATAGGCATTACGGGCCAAGCTGTTGAACGAAATGAAGATGGCCAATTAGTTGCGCTTTTAAAAACACAAAGTGCTCACGAATCATTCCAAAAATATAACGAAAAACACGGGTTGGATATTTTTGAGGCCATTAGCACAGACCGAGTGGTGTCCACAAATAAATCAAAACCCACAGTTTTCACCAATGAAAATCACGTCATCTTCCCTGCTGGAGAAAAGCTTTTAGATATGACTACGTGGAAATATATAGAGTTACCTTGCAATATAAATTGCAAAACAAAGACCATAGCAAAGGGTTTTCTGACTGGAAACCGATTTGAAGGCGAATTTGATGTTGAAATGTTTTATGTAGAACAAGGGCTGAACGTTGGGATGAAGGGTGACTTTATGATTGAGTTAGCCTAGCCAATGAGCAAATCCTATTAACTTTCACGACCAGAAGTTTTTAAAAGATGCTAGCAGGAGTAGCAATTCTCGGAAGCCAGCTTCCCTCCTCTGAAAATGGTTTGATGTCTATTCCTCTCCATCGCCCCCCTCGCCAGAGGGTTTTTGTAGCTAATTCAAGGGAAATGCGTTATCCTTTTAGTCAGGATAAGTTATTGGAAGTACCCTTGCTACGCCCCCTCTTTTCACACCTCTTCGTTTTCAGGGTTCTAAATCTCAGTCCTTAAGGTTTGCTTCTCAGAGCAGATTCTCTAAAAGAAATCTATCAATCTTAAATTGTGCGGAGTGAAAATGCGGCGTTGTGTGCGTTTGATTGTTGTTGCGGTTTTATGTGTTTTGTTTACGGGGTGTGCGGCGGGGAAGGTTTATATGGCCCAGTCCACAGATGACCAGGCTTCCTGCTCAATGCTCGATAGCGAGTTGCAAGGGGCTCAGAAAAAAATAACAACTTTGGAAAATACCGATCACACCTTGAAAAACCTGCGCGATCTCGCTCTTTCGGCGGCGGGGTTTGCCTTCCCCCCTCTCGGAATATTGAACGCTATATTGACGGTGTCTGATTCTCACGTAGCGGATCTGGCAGAAACCGAAGCTTTGAAAGACCGGTCCGATAGCATGACTGAAATTTCCAACCAAAAAGAATGCGGCAACAAATACGCCCAACGCCACTAGGCGTGAGGCCAACTAGCAACCACTCGGCGTGGGGCCAGCGTGCAATAATCGTTGAGCAATCAACACGCTTGCGCGCAATTTAGAACCCTTTTAATTTGCCTGCGGAGGTTACTCCGCCCACTCGGCGTGGGGCCAGCGTGCAATAATCGTTGAGCAATCAACACGCTTGCGCGCAATTTAGAACCCTTTTAATTTGCCTGCGGAGGTTACTCCGCCCACTCGGCGTGGGGCCGGCTAGCAATTATAGTTAAGCAATCAATACACTTGCGCGCAATTTAGAACCCTTTTAATTTGCCTGCGGAGGTACTCCACCCACTCGGCGTGGGGCCGACTAGCAATTATAGTTAAGCAATCAATACACTTGCGCGCAGTTTAGAACCCCCGGAGGGGTACCGCGAGCAGCTCTCATTGAGCCGAGATACCGTTTGTTCGCCTAAAAACGTTATTGCACACCGGGTCCAGCGTCACGCTGGGGTCTGCTGCTTTTTCCTGCTTTTGAACTGTTTTCGCAGGTGATCCTTGCCATAAATTTCTACCGCAAGTCTCAGGTTATCCACCATCAACTTTTTTTCAAACTCGGTGTCATATTGTTTGGGTAGCCTGGCTTCTTGAACCGTCGCTGTTTTAGTTGCAGACATAACAATAACTCCCTTCAATAGTCTATTTTTGTTCAATGCCGTAGAAGGTAGCCATTAATTTGGCTATTGGACTCATAGATTTTCCTTTTGATGGACAGTTTTTGCCTGCTGCTTCCAAGCCTTTAAGGGGTTTTAGCTTCTGGTTCTGCTTTCTGGTGCCTGAATTCATGTTATTTCCCTTTCAAAAAATTGACACATATCTAATGAACTTTATATGTGCAATTACCGGGCCAATAATTGAGTTCCAGACTATTTCTTCTACAGGTCAGGTAGCGGGGGGTAACAGGTCTTCGAGGAAAAATGCGGCGAGTTCGGAGCGGCTGGCTAATCCGGTTTTCTGATAAATCGCCTGCGACTGCTGTTGCACGGTTTTTAGTTTTGTGGTCCGGATATCGGCAATTTCTTTCAGCGAGAACCCTTTGAGCAAAAGGAACCCCACCTCCGTTTCTGCCGGGGTCAGTTGCCAATATACAAACTGGTTCTCGATCTTGACTGATAGCCCCGCCAGAAGTTGATGTGTCTCGCCCTTCCATTGTTCTTTTTCTTCATTCAGTTTTTCCACATCACTTTTCAGAAACTCAATTTTCTGCCGGGCCTGGGCCAACTGCATGATCCCACGACCAAACACCACGCCGCTCATTGTGAGCAGAAGCCCTTCCATAATCAAATGAGTGCCCGTGCCGCCATCTGAATAGTCGCCGATGAGGTCGAGCCCCACCAGCACCACAAAGGTTCCCGACAACACCAGAAGCATGGGATTGCTTTCCCGCACATCCGCCATTTGCCCTATACCCCCTGTAAGTGATTGATTTTATTTGCGAATCTTATCCGCCATAGTGCGGATGGATGTTTTCCGCTTTCTGGCTAAAACTAGTTGCAAGTTAGTTTATGAAACTTTTCTCAGGAGATTATCATGTTTAATTTACCGTTGCATCCCATTGTGGTTCATTTCCCCATTGTTCTGGGTACCTTGCTGCCTTTTTTGGCATTATTGCTTTGGTGGGCCATTAAGAAGGATCATCTGCAACAAAATGTCTGGATACTGGTGACGGTGATGGCCCTGACCTATGGAGCCTCTGCCATCGTTGCGGTGGAGCTTGGCGAGGAGGACGAAGAAAAGGTGGAAAAAGTCGTATCTGAAAAGGTGATTGAAGAGCATGAAGAAGCTGCTGAGATGATCCCCTGGGTAGCGGGCACATTATTTCTGGTTTCTATTGCCGGGGTGGTTAAGAAAAACTCACACGCCTTGCGTTTAGGACTGGCAGTGTTGAGTCTGGTCGCGCTCATCCCGTTGGCCTCTGCTGGGCACACGGGTGGAGAACTGGTCTACCAGCATGGAGCTGCTATCGCACACCTGCCCACAGACAAGCAGGCCATGATCGAATCGGGAAAGTTTCTCATAAAGCATGAGGATAGTGATAAAGACAAAGATAAGGACAAAGATAAGGACAAAGACGACTAGCAGCAAACAAAACCGGGCCAATGCAAATTGGCCCGGTCTGTGGCAATTTGCCAGCCCCGAACTTCGTTATAGCTTTACCCAGAAAAAAGAACTAGATTGTCATTCAGATTGAAATTTTTCAGGTGCCCCGTCGTGAGAGAACTTATTCTGGAAAAGCTAAAGACGAGCGGTTACCTGCCGCCTCTTCCCGATGTGCTCATCGCTTTGCAAAGGCTGATGAATGATCCAGACTGCGATGTCGAAGATGTTCGGCGGCTCATTGCATCCGATCCTGTTTTATCTTCGCGCATAATCACCATGGCCAACAGCGCCCTGTTCGGTGGAGGGCGCGATCTGGCAGGTGATATTGAGGATGCCATCGTCCGGCTGGGTGTTGGAGCGGTGCTGGAACTATGCTACACGGTGGAGCTTCCCGGTTGTATCAAGGTGCCGCAAACTTTCGGGCAAACCCGTTTTTGGAAACACGGCCTGGCTGTTGCCATCCTTTCCCGTGAACTGGGAAGCAAAACCTTAACGGATAAAGAAGAGTTGGATTCCTGCTATTTGACCGGTCTCGTTCATGACATCGGTTTACTGGTATATGATTATCTTGTTCCCGAAGAATTCAACCAGTTTCTCATCACCACCGATTTTAATAATTCCGACCAGCAATTGGAAACGCTGGAAACAAACTTTTTTGGCATAAACCATTCAGAATTGGGCGCGGCTTATCTGAAAGAATGGTGGCCGGTTTCTCCAAAAGTGGTGGAAGCCGTAGCGGCTCATGGTGAAGTCGGCCTGGAAAAAGATCAAACTCCAAACCTGACCCGTCTGGTCAGCACCGCAAACCAGATTGCTAATAAATATAATTTGGGGCATTCCTTCCAAACCAGGCATAAGCCTGCCGATGAGAGTTGTTTAGAAGTCCTGAAAATGTCCCGAGAGGAAATGGACGAACTGGTAGATTGGACCCAGGTCGGTCTTCTCGCCGCCGAATCGGTTCTTTAATGACCCCTTCTCCTGAACGCGAAGGCCTGACCTGGGCCAAAGCTTCCAGGCTCATCGCTCTGCCTTTCAGCCCTTCTCGATTGAACACCTTCATGCGGGTGAAACGCTTTGAGGATATCCCCATCGAGCGGCTTCTGGCACAAGGCCTTGAAGGTGTTCTCATTGATGCCGATGGCACTCTTGCCCCCCATCATGCCAGAGAGTTCAACCTGTCGGTCATAGACCATGTTCGTGCCATGCTGGAAAACGGATTAAAAGTGGCCATCTATACCAATGCCTGGGAAGACCGGTTTGAAGCGTTTCAGGAAATGGGAGTGAAAGTCGTCTCCAACGTGCCTGCCAAACCTGATCCGCGTGGGTTTCAAGTCGCCATGACCGACTTTCTCCACTTGGATGACCCTGCCAAGGTCGGCATGATTGGCGATAGTTATGTAACGGATGGTGGGGCCATTGATGTGGGCATGCAGTTTATCCATGTCCGGCCAATAAAAGGAAATGAGCCCTTCTTTCATTCTGCGACCCGGCTCTGCGCTTATCTATGCGCTAAAATGTATGGACGATAAACTGCAAGATAACATCCTGGACACAAACCGGAAGTTTTCATATTAAAGGGGTTTACTTCTTCCTCCATTACAAGAATAATGGTCAAAGCTACTACATCTGGTACCTTTGTCAGAAACCACCACTCAAAATTAAATTATGGAATTCGAACAAGTTCAGGAATATTGCAAAGAAGCACAACAAATTGCCGAGCGTGCGGGAACGCATGCAGGTCTTTCTTTTCTAATTGGAGAAAAGTTCGGGGTTAATTTCGCCCTGCTCAGAAAAGCAAGGCGGAAACTTCAGTTTCTGTATCCCCATGATGACATGTCGGCAGACCATCCGCTGAATCAGGGGGGCCGCGCCTTGAAGATGAGCTATGCAATGACAGTGCAGGAGCATTACAGCGAACCTTTGGAGCAAGTTAAACATCTGGAGTCTCTCCTGGCCGATTTCGCCAGAGCCGTTCTCATCACATTCAGCCAGGACGAAATCAAAAGGTATCTGGAGTCTTCGCCCAACCTGGGCTATGACCCTGAGGAATCCGCAGAGATGGAGAGTGAGGCAACGTTTTCAGTCGATGATCTGTTGTTGGAAGCGGAAGAAATTCTGGTTCTTGAAGACATCAAGGCACTACTTATACAAGATAACAACAACTAAAAATCTATGGAACCGCCACCAATCCTGAAACAAAGCACCCGGCTGATACTGGCATTCGTCATCCTTTGCGTCTGTTCCGTGTTGATCCTTTTTACCGGGCCGGGATTCAATTTTGTCTGGCAGGTGATTCTCTCCGGCATTCTTTTCTTTTTTCTGTTCTGGCTGATCACCTGACGTTAAGCCATATCACTCCCACCAATGCCAAGCCTGCCAAGGCCAATGCTGAAATCGTCAGAGCTTTTAATCCCGGCAGATCCTTTTCCAGTTTTTTATTGACCGGCTCTATTGACGACTGAATGGATTTATTGAGCTCCGCTTTGACCTCATTCAAAATTTCCATTTTCGCAAAGCGGGTATTTTCCGCCACCAGTTTGTCGAGATCTTCCAGTATTTGTCTGGTGATTTCCGGGGTGGCTTTCACCAACTCTTGTCGCACAGCTTCAAGCCCTTCTTCATTCATTCGAATCATCTTGCGGTCGATTTCTTCCATCTTCGTTCTAATGGCTTTCTCTACTTTCGGGACGATGTTCTCCTGTATGCGTTCCATTGAGTCTCGCGCATTAGCCAGCGACTCGTGCAAGTGCTCTTGAATTTCTTCTTCCAGTGCTTCTTTTCTGGATTCCACATGCTCTGCGAGAATATCCAGCCTCTGGCGAATTTCGGCCACCGTTTGGAATCCTTCACGGGCCTGTTCTCTATCAAACTCCGGTTTTTTTGATTCAGACATAGCGATCATCTATTTTTAGTGACCCCTTTCGGGGACAACGGTTAACAAAATATGTTTATAGAGATTATGAACTCAATTCCTGACAGTTTCAAATGGTAAACCTCGTTGAGCGCAACTTGACTTACCCCCTACGGTCAGGTATTTTGATACTATTGATAAATAAAGGATTATCAAGTGGAAAAGGCCGTAAAGGAATTTAAAGATTACCTGCTGGTGGAGAAAAATGCTTCTCCCAATACACTGGATGGTTATCTTAATGATATTGCCCAGTTCCAGGAGTTTTTGACCCACTCCGGTCATGCCGTTGAGTCCTCTTCCATTCAAATCGAAAAAATAGACCGGTTGGCGGTGCGTTCATTCATGGCTTATCTCTATGAAAAGAATTGTTCGGGCGCGACCATGCGACGCAAGCTTTCAACATTGAGTTCATTTTTCCGGTTTCTGTCTCGCGAAGGGTATGTTAAGAACAATATCGCCAACACCGTTCCTGCTCCTCGGATGCAAAGCAAGTTGCCGGCATATTTTTCCGTTGATGAAATGTTTCGCCTTCTGCAATTGCCTAAGGGTGAAGGATTCCTGCCTGTCCGCGACCGGGCTCTGCTGGAATTGTTTTATAGCAGTGGCCTGCGTATCAGTGAACTGGTTGGCTTGACTCTTGAAAACACCGATCTGGACTCTCGCAGAATTAAAGTACTGGGAAAAGGCAGAAAGGAACGTCTTCTCCCACTGGGACGCCATTGCGTGGAAGCTTTGAAAACCTATCTGAGTGTTCGAAAAGATAAAATTCGTGAACCCGGCACAGACCAATTGTTCCTGAATCATCGAGGTGTCGGCATCACCATCCGGGGAGTGCGCAAAGTAGTGGATAAATATATCAAGCAGGGGAGTTTCGCAGGCGGGGTCTCTCCGCATTCGATTCGGCATTCTTTTGCCACGCATCTTTTGGAAGGCGGAGCAGATTTACGGTCCATTCAGGAATTGTTGGGTCACTCCAGCTTGTCCACCACCCAGAAATACACCCATTTGACCCTTGATCGATTGTCTGAAACGTATGACAAGGCACATCCTCGCGCTAAAGAAAAACCTGCGGAAAAAGCCGCGTTGGAATAATATTAACCTCCATTTTTCTTCTGATACCAGTACAATACTCATTATGATGCACGCAACCACAATACTCGCTGTCCGTCACAAGGGCCAGGTCGTCATCGGCGGTGACGGGCAAGTCAGCCTGGGCAATACAGTTATGAAACATACTGCCAGCAAAGTCCGGCGCATGTACCACGACAATGTAGTCGGCGGTTTTGCAGGGTCTACCGCAGACGCGTTTTCGCTGTTTGCCCGGTTTGAAGAAAAACTTGAAAAATTTCAGGGCAACTTGCCCCGCTCGGCAGTGGAACTGGCCAAAGACTGGCGCACCGACAAAATGCTGAGACGACTGGAGGCCATGCTGATTGTTGTCGATAAAGATCACTCCCTCCTGCTTTCTGGAACGGGAGACGTGATCGAATCCGATGATGGAGTTTTAGCCATCGGTTCCGGGGGCATGTTTGCTTCCGCCGCTGCCAAGGCTCTGGTGCAACACAGTGATCTTTCGGCCCGGCAAATCGTAGAAGAATCGATGAAGATCACCGAGTCGATCTGCATTTATACCAACTCGCATTTAACGCTTGAGGAATTGTAGTTCATGAATGAAACAGTACTAACCCAGCCTAAACGTGTGGATGCTAATGACACGTTCATGGCGTCACTGACTCCGAAACAAATTGTTGAGGAGTTGGATAAATTTATCGTCGGCCAAACCAACGCCAAGCGGGCAGTGGGCATTGCCCTGCGCAATCGCTGGCGTCGGCTGCAACTCCCCGATTCCCTTCGCGACGAAGTAGGGCCTAAAAATATTCTCATGATCGGCCCGACAGGGGTGGGCAAGACCGAAATCGCCCGACGTCTGGCAAAGCTTTCCAAGTCTCCTTTCATCAAAGTCGAGGCTTCCAAGTATACCGAAGTGGGTTATGTCGGGCGTGATGTCGAATCCATGATCCGCGATCTGGTGGAATTGTCGAAAAATATGGTTAAAGAAGAAATGGAGGCCACCTTCCGCGGGCAAGCTCGTGAACTGGCTGTAGAAAAACTTCTGGACTTACTTCTTCCCCCACCTGCGGGAATGCAGGGAAAACCCGGCTTTAATCTGGACTCGAATGGCAAACTGCATTACGAGCAGACTCGTGAAAAATTCGCCCAGATGCTGAAGGAAGGCAAGCTCGATGATCGCGAAGTCGAAATTCAGGTACGAGATAAAACTCCCACAATCATCGACATGAATGCTGGAGCGGGAATGGAAGAAATGGGCAACAACATAAAGGACATGCTCGGTTCCATTTTGCCGCAGAAGACCACAAGTAAAAAACTGAAAGTGCCGGATGCCTTCAAGGTTCTTTGCCAGGAAGAAGCAGAGAAATTGCTCGATCAGGACATAGTCATGCAGGAAACCCTGAAGCGTGTCGAACAAAATGGAATCATCTTCATTGATGAGGTAGACAAAATAATAGGCCGTCAGTCTGGCGGAACCAGTGGGCCCGATGTCTCCCGCGAAGGGGTGCAACGTGACCTTCTGCCTATCGTTGAAGGCTCATCGGTCAACACCAAGTATGGCATCGTGAAAACCGACCACATCCTTTTCATTGCGGCGGGGGCCTTTCACGCTGCCAAGCCGTCTGATCTGATCCCTGAATTTCAGGGCCGCTTCCCGATTCGTGTTGAGCTGGATTCTCTGACCAAGGATGATTTCGTCCGCATTCTTACGGAGCCCGATAACGCTTTGGTCAAGCAATACACCGCGCTACTGAAAACAGAGCACGTCAACCTGAGCTTTATGGAAGATGCCATCGACCAGATTGCGGAAATGTCCGCGCTGGTTAACCAGCGCACAGAAAACATCGGCGCACGGCGACTTCAAACCATCATGGAAAAGTTTCTCGAAGAAATTTCTTTTGATGCGCCGGATCTGGAAGAAAAAAGTATCACGATTGATGCCAATTATATTCGCGATAAACTGAAAGACATTATTCAGGATGAAGACCTGAGCCGTTATATCCTTTAAAAATTTCATTTCCACAGGGACCCTTGATCCATGCAAAAACTCATCCACAAAGCAGAAATTCTTCTAGAAGCTCTGCCTTACATCAAAAGCTTCTACGGTAAAACCATCGTCATCAAATACGGCGGCAATGCCATGGTTTCGGATGATCTCAAGGAAAATTTCGCCCTCGATATTGTCATGATGAAATACATCGGCATAAACCCGGTTGTGGTTCACGGGGGCGGCCCGCAGATCGACAAAACCCTCAAGGCGCTGGGAATTCAATCACAATTTGTTGAGGGGCAACGTGTAACCAGCAAGGAAACCATTGATGTGGTGGAAATGGTTCTTGGCGGAAAAGTGAATAAAGAGATTGTTTCCCTGATCAACAATCAAGGAGGCAATGCGGTGGGCATCACCGGAAAAGATGGTGACCTGATTTTTGCAAAACGGCATAAAAAGGTGAAGCATTCGCCAGAAACGGACCGCCCGGAAATTATTGACCTGGGGCTGGTCGGCGAGATCACTAAAGTGAACCCGCGAATTTTGGAGACACTGGACAAGAGTGGTTTTATTCCCGTTATCGCACCCATCGGCAGAGGGGAAAACGGAGAAACGCTCAACATTAATGCCGACTTTGTGGCCTCTCATATCGCATCAGCTCTGAAAGCCGAAAAGTTGATTTTGATGACCGATACCGAAGGGGTAAAAAATAAAGCTGGAAAACTACAATCTGGTCTCAGCCGAAAAAATGCTTCCGACCTGATTCGAAGTAAGGTCATTCGCGATGGGATGCTGCCAAAAGTCAATTGTTGTCTGGATGCTCTTAAATCCGGAGTCCATAAAACTCACATCATTGATGGCCGTGTTCGGCACGCCTTGTTACTGGAGGTTTTCACAGCAGAAGGTATCGGAACCCAAATAGTGGAAAAAGCGAATGATATGAAAACAGCCCACTAGCCGTGGAGGCAAATGACAAGCACCGCTAAGCCGAGAGAACCCGGCCAATTAACGCCATTGCAGTGAAACCTGCACGGTGGGTTAATATTGACAAAGATTTTTCAGGTTGATAGTTTGTTAGAGTAAGCAGGATTTTGAAAACCTTTCAGCGATGTCTATACAATGAGCACGTCTTTATTGGATGAAAGAAGCAAAGTTGTTCTTTTAGCCGTCATCGATAAATATATCGAGTCTGCCGAGCCGGTGGGTTCTCGTACCGTGGCCAAAATTCACCCTGACCACCTCAGTCCTGCCACACTCAGAAACGTGATGGCCGACTTGGAGGAAAAGGGTTTTCTGAGTCAACCGCATACGTCAGCAGGCCGTGTTCCCACTGATAAAGGCTATCGGTTTTATGTGAACCATCTTTTACGTCCGCAAAGCTTTTTAATGACCGCCGAAGTGCTGTCAGATACCCATGAACTTGAGTACCCGATCGGAAAACAAAACCTGCAAGGATTACTTGAACAGGCTTGCGAAAATCTCTCCACGATCACCCATCAAACAGGGTTGGTCATGCTACCCAGTTTTTCAAGTGCCTGCTTCAAACATATCGAATTTACCAAAGTAAGCCCACAGGCGGCATTGGCCGTATTTTTCTCCGAACAAGGTATTCTGCAAAACAAAGTACTGCCCATTGACTCTAATATGACTCAGGGTCAGCTGACCTCTATTTCCAATTACTTAAATGACGAGTTCAGCGGAAAACCTATCAAGTGGATTCGACGAGAATTGCTGAAACGGTTGAAACTTGAAAAGAAACACTATAATAATCTGGCAAAAAAAGCCCACACCCTTTCCTCCGCCCTGTTTGCGGAAGAGCAGGAGAATAGCGAACTGCTTGTAGAAGGTGCCTTGAATTTTCTCGACCAGCCTGAGTTCACAGAAGATATCGGTAAAATCAAAGCTCTTCTACTGACTCTCGAAGAGAAAACCAAACTGATCAACCTGCTCGACCTTTGCCTGCACCATGATGGAATGACCATATTGATCGGCGAGGAAAACCTACAGGAAGAAATGGGGAACTGCAGTTTGATTGCACAAAATTATCAGTTGGGAAAAGACAATGTTGGAACACTGGCTGTCTTCGGTTCTAAAAGGATGGACTATAAACGTATTATTTCTATTGTGAACCATACTGCAAAGATGGTCTCCAAGTTAATATCTGAAAATCAGGGAGTTTGAAAAAGTGACATCTAAAGAAAAAAAACCGCAGGCCCCGGAAGCTCTTGAACCTGAAATTCTGGAGCCCGATGTTCTGGACCCTGAGGAAGACGCCCCTACTGAGGAAGAAAAAAAGTTAAGCCCCATGGAAGAGCTTCAGGAACAACTGAAGAAAAAAGATGCGGAACTTGCTGAACAGAAAAATGATTTCCTGAGGGAAAAAGCCGATCTTGAAAATTTTCGCAAGCGACTGATCAAGGACAAGGCAGATGCCGTTCAATTTGCCAACGAACGACTCCTGAAAGAGTTGGTGCAGATTGACGACAACATGGATAGAGCCTTGAACACCCCCAATGCTTCTCTGGAAAGTTTCAGAGAAGGCGTGGAAATGATTCATAAACAGCTCACCACATTCCTCAAGAACCAAAAGGTGGAACCTATTGAAGCGGTGGGAAAACCTTTTGACCCGAGCCTTCATGAGGTCATGACTCAACTGGAATCTGAAGAACACGACGAAAACACTGTGATGCAGGAATATTCCAAAGGTTATACTTTGAATGGACGAATTCTTCACTCTGCTAAAGTGGTGATCTCTAAAAAACCCGCTATAGAGACGCCAACGCCCAAAGAAGAAGAAAGTGTTGAGGGTGCGGAATAATATGTTTGCCCTGCCTCATTTGGGCAGAGCTTCCATTCACCCCCCCATTTACATCCATGCCCGAACTTCCTGAAGTCGAAACCCTGAGACGGGCTCTTCTTCCTCTGGTCCTCAACAAAACCTGCACAGCTCTCAAGTTCTACCGCAAAGACATCCGCTTTCCCATCCCTCAAGATACTTTGCAGAAACAAATGGTGAATCAGGTGGTTTCGCAAATCCAACGCATCGGTAAATACCTGCTTTTGAAAGTTCCCCAAGGGGCAATGCTCTTGCATCTCGGTATGAGCGGACGTGTTTCCTTTAAAACTTCAATGAGTCCTAGGGAAAAGCACACACACGCTATTTTCCAATTTGGATGCGAAACCTTTCTGCACTTTGTTGATCCAAGACGGTTTGGTTGCATACTCTGGGTTCCGCAAAGCGGAGAACATCCGTTACTGGACAAACTCGGGCCGGACCCTTTCTCACCAGAAGCCAACGCCGAGGCTTTGAAAGGTCTGGCTAAAAACTGTCGTTCGCCCATTAAAACTTTTATCATGGACGCCAGACGCATCACAGGAATTGGCAATATTTACGCCTGTGAATCTCTGTACCTGGCAGGCATTAACCCCAAACGTAAAGCCGGGAGAGTCACTCTCGCGGAATGGGATCGGCTCCTTGCCTGCGTCCGCTCCACTTTGGAAAACAGCATTGCCGCAGGGGGAACCACCCTACGCGACTTCTTCGACCCCGGCGGTAAAGCGGGATATTATGCGGTGAAACTATCTGTTTACGGTAAAGAGGACGAACCTTGCCCAAAATGCACAACTCCCATATCACGCCTGATCCATTCGGGACGATCCACGTTCTTCTGCAAAACCTGCCAATCGGGCAACGCCCGAAGGTGACAGAGAAATAGTTTTAACTGGATGATAAAACGATTGCTATTTACCTCTCTCGCCTGAGGGCCAAGTGGTATGATATTGTCATTCATTTTGCCAAACCATCAGGACAGGGGCCGGATTTGAAACGTTCTATTGGACTCATAACGCTTAACGCAAAATTCATTCACTCTTCTCTGAGTTTACGATATCTGAGAAACTTCAGCCGCAATGCGGGCTACCAGAATATATGGATCCGGGAATTCGTCATCAACCAGCCAATCTGGAAAATTGCCGCCGAGATTCAGAAACTCAAACCCGCGGTTTTGGGAGTCGGTATTTATATCTGGAATCGGAGCCAGAGCCTGGAACTGATCGAACGTCTGCAAAAACAAATGCCTCATCTTAAAATTGTTGCAGGCGGACCAGAGGTGTCGTTTGAAAAAGAACACTCTCTGCCCTGCCCTGTAATTTCCGGCGAGGGTGAAAAAAAGTGGCTGGAGTTTCTTGAGTTGACACGCAAACAAGAGACCCCCTCCGAGGCAGTTCTTACACGCTGGCGGACCTTTGGAACTGACCTGCCAGAACTCATTCCCCCTTACCTGGAAGAAGACTTCCCGCGCCTGAAAAACCGAATCGTTTATTTTGAAACATCCAGAGGCTGTCCTTACCTTTGCTCGTTCTGTTTATCCGCGTTGGATAAAACGGTTCGCTACTTCGATGATGAAACCATCCAGAGTCAGATAAAAGAACTCATCACTGCGGGCATTCAGAAAATTAAATTTGTCGACCGCACTTTCAACCTCAAGCCCGGGCGCATGAAAAAGCTGATGCAATGGTTGACTCAATTCGAAGGCAACGAATTTCATTTTGAGGTGGTGGGAGATATTTTAACTGCTGACATTCTGGATTTTCTGGCAACAGTGCCTCCTGGCATGTTTCAGTTTGAGATTGGTATTCAAACGACCACCGAGGCCGTCCAGGAAACCATTCAAAGAAAACAGAATAATGAAAAACTTTTTGAGACGATCCGGCAACTGGTAGAACAGGACCGCATTCATTTTCATTGCGACCTGATATTTGGCCTGCCCGGAGAAACACTGGAAGATATTCGGCAATCTTTTTCCGAAGTGATGGCACTGAGACCTCATGAATTGCAGTTGGGTTTTCTAAAATTCCTTCCCGGAGCCCCCATCAACAACCTTGTAGAAAAAGAACAATACCAGCACCACTCCACTCCACCATATGAACTGATTTCGCACCAGCATCTATCGGCAGAAGAAGTTCTGTATTTGAAAGAATTCGAGGATATTTTTGATCGTTATTACAATTCCAAGCGGTTCCGTTTTTCCATTCACTACCTGCTCGAAAAAATGAACCCCGTAACCCTGTTCGACCGTTTGCGTGATCAGCATGAATCCCGCGAACTATTGATGAACCCCGTTTCTCTGGATGAGTATTACCGCATTTTCCGGGATACTTTTTATCCGGTTCCCACTCCCATGGAGCAGGATCTGCTGAAGTTGGACTATCTATATGCCCAAAGATCGTTTCGACTTCCTCAAATTCTAGCCACAAAATCTCCCGGGAGAACCTGGCAAAAAGACCGCAAAACACCGGTCATTCCCTTCAACCATGAGATTGAGATATGCGGATCGCAAGCCATTTTAAAAGTGGCCACAAATCCTGTATACTACGCCATCGCGCATTCTCAGAATGGAGACGGCTATTTTCGCCGGCCCACCGTCAATGCCGTTTCAGGTCAGGGGGCATAACCCGATCTGTAAACCTCGAGTCGAATAAAACAGGGCTGTATTGCCTCTTACAAAAAACACCATCAGGAAATAAAGATGACACCTCTAAACTTGAAAAGCAGAGCTATAACCCAAGGGAACCGACGAGCCCCCAACCGCGCCATGTTAAGAGCGGTGGGTTTTACCGACGATGATTTCGACAAGCCCATAATTGGAGTCGCTAATGGGCAAAGTACCATCACTCCCTGTAACGCAGGGCTCGGCAAACTAGCTGATATCGCTTCAGCAAAAATCCGAACAAGTGGAGGTATGCCGCAAATGTTCGGAACCATCACCGTTAGCGATGGTATTTCCATGGGAACAGAAGGCATGAAATGTTCTCTGGTCAGCCGGGATGTGATCGCCGACTCCATCGAAACAGTTTGCCGTGGTGCCAGCATGGATGCCGTCATCTGCATAGGTGGTTGTGATAAAAATATGCCAGGAGCCATGATCGCCATGGCCCGGTTGAACATTCCTGGAATCTTCGTCTATGGCGGCACCATCAAACCCGGCAAGTTGGACGGCAAGGATCTGACCGTCGTCAACGTCTTTGAAGCGGTAGGGCAGTTTGGTGCTGGCTCCATTGATCAGAAGGAACTCACGGATATCGAGAAAAATGCCTGTCCGGGTTTAGGTTCTTGCGGCGGTATGTTCACCGCCAACACAATGTCTTCTGCCTTTGAAACAATGGGCATGAGCCTGCCCTACAGTTCCACCATGGCCAATGAAGACAAGGACAAAGAAATCAGCGCAGGGGAAAGCGCGAAGGCTCTTTTAAATATGATTGAAAAGAATATTCTGCCACGAGACATCATGACGCGGAAAGCTTTCGAAAATGCCATCGCAGTAATTATGGCTGTCGGCGGCTCCACCAATGCCGTCTTGCATCTTCTTGCAATTGCCCACTCCGCCGGAGTGCCGTTGACCATTGATGACTTTGAAACTATCAGGAAGAAGATTCCTCTTTTTTGCGATTTAAAACCGTCAGGAAAATATGTTGCCATTGACCTGCACCATGCCGGTGGAATTCCACAAGTCATGAAGATGATGTTGAATGCAGGGCTCCTGCACGGCGATTGCATGACAGTGACAGGGAAAACTATCGCGGAAAACCTGAAAGATGTTCCCGACCAACCTCGGGAAGATCAGGATGTAATTCTCCCGCTGGATCGGCCAAAGGCACCCGAAGGCCATTTGGTTATTCTTAAGGGCAATCTCTGCAAGGAGGGCGCGGTCGCAAAAGTTTCCGGTGTTAAGACCCGAAAATTCACCGGCCCGGCACGTGTCTTTAATTCTGAAGAAGAATGTCTCGATGCTATTCTCGATAACCGCATCAAGGCAGGCGATGTCCTGGTCATTCGTTTTGAGGGCCCAAAAGGGGGGCCGGGCATGCGCGAAATGCTGGCTCCCACCGCTGCCATTGTCGGCGAAGGGCTGGGGGATAAAGTCGCACTCATCACCGATGGTCGATTTTCTGGCGGTACTTATGGAATCGTTATCGGCCACATCGCACCCGAGGCACAAATAGGCGGGCCGCTGGCTCTCCTTAAAGACAACGATACCATCGCCATTGATATGGATGCGAACGAGTTAAACGTAGAGTTAACCGATGAAGAACTTGAAGAAAGAAGAAAAGGATTCGTCGCTCCAGCAATAAAATATCAGTCGGGTGTATTGGCTAAATACGCAAAACTTGTCGGCACTGCCAGTAAAGGTGCCGTGACCGACTAACCACTCGGCGTGGGGCCAACTTGCAATGGCCATTACTGCATACAAACCGTGTCGACGGCTTAATGTGGTTTTGAAAAACTACGGCCCGATAGTCTGAGGGGCTGATGGCTGGGGTGATTCACAAACTCTCATACAAAATGCTGGTTACTCGGGTCAAGTTGTGATGAACTATAAAATTCTACCGGGGCATCTTTACCCCAGAGACAATCGAATAAACCTTTATTATTTCCACAACCTTTTAAAGGTTATTGGAGACTCTGTTTCTGAGCAGTTGAAGAGGCAGCATAAAATAAGTGTGCCCATCACAGCCGGGATGTGGGGAGGCTCGTATATGGTCGGCCTGGATGATGGACAAGCCAAAACCCAGGTCGCCCGCCTGTATTCCATCGTCAATCTGCCGCAGAATAGCCCCCTCGACCGGGTGGAAAACTTTGAATGCCTGATGGAAATTTACCAGCAAACGTTTTCTACTATCTTTAAACGTTATGGGTTGAATCTGGTAGACCCGCGCTGGGGGGAGGCTATCCCCTATTCCAATAAAGAGCGACCCACCACCGCCCTGCAAATGTGGGACACCACGGGAAGAGCCAGTTTCATGCGCGCCTTTTTTGTCTGGAATGAGGCAACCTGGGAAGAGTCGATCATCTACGACATGATCCGTAATATCAAAGTTCTTAAAGAACTTTTGAATATCAACACCCGACCGCCAAAAAAAGAAAGTTCAGAGCTGAAGTTTTTGTTGCAGGATGTCCTCATCACTTACTTCACCCTGCACGCCGCATTGACCCCGGATTTTGTGGAACATGCCGAGCCCATCATCAAAGACTTGTTCGAGCAGTTTATAAACGGGATGCATTCCGAAGAAACAATTGAAGAGCAATACCATAAAGTTTATTCAAGTGCTTTGGTTTATGGCTTTGAAGAGGCCCTGCAAATCCCTTACAAGAAGGCTGGTCTGGACGTGCAAAATGTGGAAGACTGGCCGGTGGAAAAAATCAACTATGTCCCCAATGAATTGAAAGAAAAACTGGTCCCCGCCCTGCAAGCCCCCTGGAAAAAATTTCACGCCAATCTCGAAAAACAATCTGGCGCACAGGTCGTCCTGTAAAGATTTGAGGCTCAACCATGCAAACCATTCCATTAGCGGAACTGAGCATCGTCTTCATTCCCACTATTTTTCTACTCGCCATCATGTTCCACTGGCGACTCAAACCCTGGGTTGGGCTGTACGCGAATGCCCGCATGCTCCTTCAGCTTCTATTGGTAGGCTATTTTCTTACTTATGTCTTCGAGACCACACAACCATTGGTCATCGTTGCATTGGTGATCCTGATGATAGCAATCTCTTCGTGGATTGCTCTCAGGTCGTTCGAGGAACACAAACCCTATCTCATTGTTCTTATCTCAATCGGAGGACCGGGACTAATCTTGCTGGGGGTCGTGACACAGCTTGTGTTGGAGTTACCACGGTGGTTTGAGCCAAACATGGTAGTTCCAATTGCTGGAATGATATTTGCTAACTCAATGAACACAGTCAGCCTGGCGGCAGAGCGTTTTGAATCAGAATTCAAACGAGGCGAAAGCTACATAAGTGCCAGAAAAACTGCTTTAGATGCCGCTCTTATCCCGCAGATAAATAGTCTCTTTGCTGTCGGTTTAGTTGCACTGCCTGGAATGATGACTGGACAGATTCTTTCCGGCGTTGACCCGATCGTTGCAGTGCGTTACCAGATCATGGTGATGTGGATGATATTTGGTTCAGGAGGCATCGCGGCCGTCATATATCTCGTCCTGCGTGTACAAATGGTCAAGCGGAGTGATAACTGAAAAACAATTGTGCTATGAAGGGCAATAGTCCTAAGAAAGCGTGTAGATATATGCTATCGCTGAGTTAACTCAATTTCAAAAGCAGCCAGCCGACGATTCCTTTTTGCCCGTTCAGTTCTTTATTGGAACCGTTCCAGACTGCGATAGCCATCAGCACCGATTTTTTGAACTGAACGTCGTTGGCATTGCCATTGGTCAGAGAGCGGTTGAAGACCAGACGCCATTTATTATCTTTCCATATAGCGCCGCCTTTTACATCCTGCTGGTTCTGATCAGTCAGGGTGCTGTATCCTTCGGCGTTTAAATCTTCGATGGTCTGGTAAGCGAGCTCAGAGTTGGAATTGTCTTTCACCCCCGGCTGCCCTCTTTCTCCGCCTATTGCCTTCCACTGCCAGATGTTAACAGGCTTTCCCGACTCACCCATGGTGATCGATGGAGCCTCTTTATCAGCAGTGACCGGAAACATCACCGCCGCCCGATCTACATATAACGCGGAGTGGTCAAAGTTGCTGGACTTTGTTTGGTCCTCCCACTCCAACATGATGGCTATGCCTTCATTATTTTTTGCAGCACGCACCGTGACTTCTCTTGTTGACGGATTCGGCCATTTCGGATTGGTGATCATTTGCGGCCCGAGTTCCACCTTGACCGCCACGGCTTTCGTATCCCAGAAAGGGTCATAAGGGTCTACCGGTAAACTCCCCTCATGACTGGCTACCGGTATGGAAGGGCCACAACTTTCATCCTGCAAACAATCTTCAACATTTGCGCCACAGGCCGAGATGAGCAGAGCAAGTACAGCAACCACCAGCTTTATTTTTCGATACATGGGATCAATAATTATGGATCAGTTTTTCAAGGTCAGCTTTTAGTTCCGGTGTATACGGACCAACAAGAATCAGGTTCAGCACTTCTGCAACAAAAGTCTTTTTGGAGACATCCATGATTTTCTCTTTCGAGATCATCTCAATCTGGTTTCGCTCCTCTTCCACCGAGAGCTCTTCTGAATAAAGGTGGGGGAAGGCATAGCGAACCACCTGTTTGTAGGGGTCGTCCAGTTCCGAATCCAGATCAAACATATAACGCTTTTTCACATGCGCCACTTCATAATCTGTCGGGCCATGAGCGGTAAAGGTTTTAATTTCTTCAAGCAAAACTTTTGTCACCTCAATGAGTTTCTCTGGTCGCACAGTCACATCAAAGTCCATCGTACCGATGTCCGACATGCTGGTTGCACGACATTCTACTGAATAAACCAGGCCTCTCTCTTCTCTGAGCACTCTCTGCAACCGGGAGGTGAAGCCATCATCAAAGATCCGGCTGACCAGTCCCATCGTCAGAAAATCTTTATGATTGTAGGAACAAGAGCGAAAACATATTTGCAGTTCTATCTGGCTGTCAGAATCTTGCTGAAAAAGAAACTGCGGCTGGGCCTGTGTTTCGGGAATGCTTCCGATAAAATGATTTTTCGTGATCGGAGCCACTGTGTCAGAAAAATAGGAAAAATATTTTTCTGCCATGGAAACATTAAAGTCATGCTCAACCGGCCCCGAAATTGCCAAAATCATGTTTCCGGGAACATAGTGAGCGTTGTAATAGTCCCTCAACATTTCCACATTGATCGCTTTAATAGTCTCTTCTGTCCCGATGGTGGGCCAGGATATGGGTGTTCCAGGATAAAGCAGTTTGCAGGCATGGTTGTTGATATCCACATTCACACCCTCTTCATTGAGCTCTTCATAATATTCTTCAAGAATAATTCCGCGTTCCAACTCAATCTCTGGAAATGTCGGGGAAGAAAAAAACTCCGCGAAGAGTTCCATGCCCTTATCCAACTGCGAGATATGCGGACTGAACCCGTACTGCGTGTATTCCCCCAGGGTGGAGGCACGAAGATCTCTGCCAATATTTTCAAACTCCATATTCAGGGAGATTGAGTTGGGGTACTTTTGATTACCTCGGAACATCATATGCTCCAGGAAATGGGAGATCCCATTATTCTTTTCAGTTTCAAACCGCAAACCGGCCCGAACAAACATCGACACTTCCATGGTGTGAATATGTGGCATTTCTACCGTCACCACAGTCAAGCCGTTTGCCAGCACATCTTTAAAATATCGTAATGCGAATTCTTTAACTTCCATAATTCCTTTGGCTCATTTTGTAAAATCTTATGATTTAAAGTGAAGAAGCATTATCGCACAAACCCGTGGGCAACGAAAGATGTGGACAATTTAAAGCAGGAAAATCCGAAACTTCACGCCAGGGGGGACTATTCAAACAAAATGGCATCTTCTCCCAGAAGAGCCTCAATCTGACTCAGCACTTCATCGGAAGGTTTAATACGCAGCTCCTCAGCCACCGTGACAATACGTTCTTTGTTATCCGGAAAGATGAAATGCAACCGGGTATCGTTGTTGCCCTTGTGAGAGGCGAGAATCTCCTTCACCGCCATCAGGGTCTCGCGTTCCAACCCCAATGTCCTGAAATGGATCATGACCTTGCCTTGAAAGTGCTGATTCGCCTGGGCAAGCGAAAACACCTCTGTGGCGATGACTTTTGGCAGACTGCCTTCGGCATCCACCTCACCTTTAACAAGAAGCGGTTGTTCCGCTAATAAAAGCTCCTGAACCTCACTATAAATTTCGGGCCAGAGAATGACCTCTACCGACCCCTGCAAATCTTCAAGGGTGATGATCCCCATCTTGTCACCCTTGCGAGTGGTTTTAGGAAGATGCTTGATCGGAATGCCTGCCAGACTGACCTTTTTTTTGTTCCCCGCTTCGGCGATGGAGGCAGAAGTGGCATCCGTGAACCAGGCCAACTCCCGGGTGAACCCATCCAGTGGATGACCGGTGATATAAAACCCGATGCTCTCTTTCTCCAACTGAAGCCGTTCGGCATCGCTCCATTCCTCCACATTACTGACTGATGTCTTTTCCTCTTCCACATCAGCCTGGAACGAATCGAACATGCTGGACTGCCCCAACTGCTGGTCTCTTTGTTTGGCCTGCCCCTGCTCCATACGAGCTTGCAGCTCACTCATCATCTGGGCTCGGCCCTGGCCCAGAGAATCGCAGGCGCCACTTTTAATCAAACTTTCAAAAACCCGCTTGTTGGCCAACTGCATATCCACGCTCTCGCACAACTGCTCCAGCGATGTAAACCTGGTCAACTCCTTCCGGGCCTCGATAATATTGTCGATGGCCTTGCTTCCCACATTTTTTATAGCTCCAAGACCAAAGACCAACACGTTTTCGCAGACTGAAAATTCTCGCTGACTCAAATTCACATCTGGCGGTTGCACAGTGATCTTCATTTCACGGCAATCGTGGATGTAGCGCAGAACCTTATCGGTGTTATCCATATCACTGGTGATCAAGGCCCCAAAAAATTCCAGCGGGTAATGCGCTTTCAGGTAAGCCGTCTGATAGGAAACCTGCGCATACGCTGCGCTATGCGATTTGTTGAATCCATAGCCAGCAAATTTTTCCATCAGGTTAAAAACTTTTTCCGATTTTTTTTCATTAATCTTTTTGATCTGCGACCCTTTAAGAAACTTTTCCCGCTGCGCCGCCATCTCTTCCGGTTTCTTTTTACCCATGGCCCGTCGCAGTAAATCTGCATCGCCCAGACTGAACCCGGCCAGCACGCTGGCAATCTTCATCACCTGTTCCTGATAGAGTATGACCCCGTGAGTTTCGCTGAGAATAGACTCCAACTGCGGCAAGTCATATTTTTCTTCCATCGTGCCGTGTTTGCGTTTGACATAATCATCGACCATGCCGCTTTCTAGCGGACCCGGTCGGTACATTGCCAAAAGAGCGATGATGTCTTCAAAGCAGTCCGGCTTTAGTTTTTTAAGCAGGTCGCGCATCCCCGAACTTTCCAACTGGAAAACCCCAAGCGTTTTCGCGTCGCAAAGCAGCTGGTAGGTGGCAGGGTCATTCAGAGGAATGGCGCCTATATCCAGATCTATATTTTTTGACTGCTTGATCATCTTCAAGGCATTGTTGATCACCGTCAATGTTCTCAAGCCGAGAAAATCCATTTTCAACAGACCCAGTTTTTCCACACTGCCCATGGCATACTGAGTCACGACTTCGTCATTGCTACCTTTATAAAGCGGACAAAACTCCGTCAGAGCTTTGGATGAAATGACCACTCCCGCCGCATGGGTCGAACAATGTCGTTGCAACCCCTCAAGATTTTTTGCGATATCAAGCAGTTCTGCTACGTGCGGGTTTTCCTTGCGCAGCTTGTCAAATTGCGGTTCTTCCTTAAACGCCTCTTTAAGAGTGATGTTCAGCTTGTTAGGAATCAGTTTTGCCAGTTTGTCGACTTCGCCATAAGTCATGTCCAAAACTCGCCCGACATCGCGGATGACCCCCTTGGCGTTCATGCTTCCGAATGTGATGATCTGGGTCACGTTCTGGTTTCCGCCATATTTCTCGGTGACATATTTGATCACCTCATCCCGACCGTCCATGCAGAAGTCGATATCAATATCCGGCATGCTCACTCGCTCAGGATTCAAGAATCGCTCGAACAGTAAATCGTATTGCATGGGGTCAATATCGGTGATCTCAAGGGCGTAGGCCACCACACTGCCCGCAGCAGAACCTCGACCGGGGCCAACAGGGATTCCGTTTTTCTTGGCGTGGTGAATAAAATCCCACACGATGAGAAAATAGCCGGGATAACCCATCTTCTTGATGATTCCAAGTTCCCGATCCAGCCTTTCCTCATAAACTTTCCGGTCAAATTCAATCTTGCGTTTCTCCAGCTCTGCGAACCTTTTCGTTAACCCCTCACGAGAACGCTCCTCAAGATATGTTACAAGGGTATAAGATTCAGGAACCGGGTAGTCCGGCAGGTTGAGCTTGTCAAACTCCAACTCCAGCTCACAACGCTCTGCAATTTTCAAAGTATTTTCAATCGCTTCAGGAGTTTCTTTGAACAGAGCGATCATTTCTTGAGGTGATTTGAAATAGAACTCATCCTTAGGGTACTGCATGCGATAAGGATCAGTGATAGTTTTTCCCGTCTGTAGGCACAGTAATATTTCATGCGCCCGGAAGTCTTTCCGATCAATATAATGGCAATTATTGGTGGCCACTACCGGGAGACCCAGCTTTTTACCGATGCCAACAATTTCCTTGTTAATCCGATCCTGGTTTTCCAATTGATGATTCTGTAGTTCAAGAAAAAAATTATTCTCGCCCATGATCTCCGCATACTGCTTGGCCACTTTGATAGCGCGGGGAACATTCTCCCTATTCACGTTGTGGGCCACCTCACCACGGACGCAGGAACTCAAGGCAATCAACCCTTCTGAATATTCAGCTAGCAGTTCCTTGTCAATGCGCGGCTTGTAATAGAACCCTTCTAGATATCCCTTGGTCACCAGTTTCAGGAGGTTTTTATAACCTGTCTCATTTTCAGAAAGAAGAATAAGGTGATAAGACGCATCCCGAAGGCCCTCTTTCGAGCTTTTCTCAAGGCGGCTATCAGGCGCGACATACACCTCGCACCCGATGATCGGCTTGACGCCATGTTTTCGGGCAGCATTATAAAACTCCACTGCCCCGAACATATTGCCATGATCGGTCATCGCCACAGCTGGCATACCAAACTCCACGGCTTTTTCAAATAAAGCAGAGTGACGGATCGAAGAGTCCAGCAAACTGTAAGAAGTATGAAGATGGAGATGTACGAAATTGGCTGGGTTCATGACACCTTTGATACCAGTTTGCCTGCCTTAAAGCAACCACCCTGAGACAATACATCCTAACCCATTAATTTATTGGGATTTACAATCAAAGAAACAAAGTCTTGACGAGGAGCAAAACAACGCCGGTCACAATGCCCGCTCCCACAAAGTTGAGGATAAAACCAGCGCGTGACATTTGCGGAATCGTCACCCAGCCACTGCCAAAAACGATGGCGTTCGGCGGGGTCGCCACAGGCAACATAAAGGCAAAGGATGCCGCCAACGTTGCCGGCAACATAAAGAATAGAGGGTGAATATTTGCCGCCACCGCTGACACACCGAGTATGGGAAGAATCATCGTGGTGGTAGCGGTGTTCGAGGTCAACTCCGTTAAAAACGTAATGCCAAGACAAATACCCAGCACCACACACCACAAAGGCCAACCCGCGATACCCGTGAGTTTACTACCGACCCAGATATCCAGACCGGTCGCGCCAAAGCCTCCGGCCAACGCAAACCCGCCCCCAAACAAAAGCAAAATGCCCCAGGGAATTTTCTCCTGCACGGTTTTCCAGTCAAGCGCGAAGAATTCCCGCTTGCCATTAAAATCTCGCCCCTTCACTCCATCAACAGGCAGGATCATTAATAACACACCCATCGCCATGGCCACGGTCGAATCATGCAGATATTCAGGATGGACAAACAACCCTGACCAGCCGGGAATGACAAATACACCCAACGAAATGGGTTGACGAAATATCCATAAAAAGGCCGTGAGGCAAAACACCACCGCTACAGTTTTTTCAGCGCGGTTGATGGGGCCTAAATCATCGAGTTCCCGTTGAATGATTTCATTGCTACCGGCTGAAATATTTTTTAACGGAATGGGCGATACGAATCGGCACAGATACAACCACACCATCGGAATAAAAACGACCACCATAGGAACTGCCATCAACATCCACTGAAAAAAAGTTATTTCCGGGTTTTCTGGAAACATTTTTTTATAAAATCCGGCAAACACAATATTAGGCGCAGTGCCAATGAGGGTGCCCACCCCGCCGATACTGGCAGAATAGGCCAGACCCAACATGAGGACGACTCCCAACCCTTGTTCAATTTGTTTTTGTGATTCAGAGTTTTTTACGCCATTCAAAGACGCATCGCGGGCAATTTGTCGCACCACCGCCATCGCAACCGGGAACATCATCATGGTCGAAGCCGTGTTCGATATCCACATCGATAAAGAAGCTGTAGCCGTCATGAACCCCAGGACCAGACGTTGAGGCCCGGTGCCAATCGCAGAAATGATCCACAATGCCAGACGCTTGTGAAAATTCCATTTCTCCATGGCGAGCGCGATCATGAATCCGCCAAGAAACAGGAATATGAGATGGTTGGCGTAATTTGGTGCCACCAGTTTACTCGGCAGGATGCCCAGCAATGGAAACAATACCAGCGGCAACAGGGCCGTGACCGCCAGAGGAGTCCCCTCGCCAATCCACCAGATGGCCATGAGAGCGGTCACCGCCATCATGCGCTGCCCAGAAAGCGTTAGACCCGCAAAAGTCGGCATGGTAAGGAGCATCAGAAAAACAACGGCCCCCGCAACCAGAACAGCCACTTGCCTGTTAAATGTAGTCGCCACTAATAAATCATCGCCCCTTAAATCATTAACGCAAAGATTTTAACCCGTCCGGCGACAGGGAAGTAACTATTTTTGTCGCCTCTCAGGGGAAACCGCTTCAGAAGAGAGAATTTTGGTTAAACGGCATTAAAATTCAGAATCCCGGTAGAAGGTTGTAGAAGGATGTGGGACCACTAACCAGGGGCAAGCGATGAGAACGAAACATGCTAATTGAATTCAGGGAGAGAAATTAAGATAACTATTCACAAAAGGGCGATGAATGCACCCAAGTAATTCCATCTATTTCTTAATGAGATCGGTTAAATAGTCCGCGTATTGTTTGGGAATATAATTCATATGATAGCAATTATCATAGTAATGAACCCGTTCAACACGATAGAGACGGGGTAAGTCAAAGAAATTATTATTTTCCTTGCTCTTAAAATATGCAACTGCCATTTTCGCGGCTAACACAAGACCATCAAAAAGATAAAAATAATAATTTAGAAGCCTTTTATTAATTTCTTTAAATTCAAAATCAGCCTCATTTGGATAAGCATGATCGATGAAGTCATCCAGAGTTCTACGCGTCACGTTTGGAATTAAACCGCAGGTTGAGGTTTGATCAATGGGTTTCAGTAGAGAGCTTTTTTCTGACACAAACCGGGAAAAACAATCCAAATCAAGTGCATCACCGCTATAAATAAACGAACTCATTAAATCCCCACCATTCTTGAAGTGAGCAAAAAAATTAGACGTCAAACTAAAAGCAATCTGTCTTTTCGCAACTGAACCTGAAAAACAGTTGAGCCCGCTTTCCGAACTGAACAAGTATGCTTTAGAAGCTGTATCGCTAACAGCAAAACCAGCGGCTATTGAATAATCTCCCAACGGGGTTCCGGGGAAAGGCGAATATATCGCATTCCAATAATAATCTTCCTTGCGAAAAAAGGAAGAACATACGAGAGCAAGACACTTGAGAGATTCTTGTAAAGGGTCATCATAATAAAATTCTTTTCCTTCACTATCAAGAAGCGACACATCACTATCAGTTGGGTCAAACGCAATTGTGGGCTTCATAACTGGCAACCCTACAATTGCCTGAGTTCTCAATGGAATACCAAAACTTTTAACATTTTTTATGGCATCTAGCACAATACTGTTATTTTCGTGCCGGTCTAGCAAAAGTTTGCGCACATTCTGGTCTCCTGATTCTATAGCCATCGAAATCCCTGAGACCAATCCTCTATTAGATATCGACTCAATCCGCTCAATTCCTTTTTTCCCAGCCAGCATTGCAGGGCGTGCTTGAATATAAAAAGGGATACCGACATCATCCACCCACCTCTTACCGAGTTCATTCCACCATTCCATATTGTTTAATGAAATGTCGGCTTGATCAAAAACAGCCGATGTTTTTACCCCATAGTGATCATCAAGCCTTAGAATATCTGTGCCTTCGGCTAATACTGTTTCAATGGGGCGATCTTGTATGATGCTTGGGGGTTTTATACCTTTCCCCTCATACGCTTCTTTTAAGTTATCTATCATAGAGCTGATATAACAATATGAGCAGGTATAACTACAACCAAGCGCACTTAAAACTGACTTTATTCTGCTAAACACATACCCTTTTGTCTTATCGGCTATCTTCTCAATCGTCAGCTGAGGGCGTGCGC
>JACNKA010000103.1 GCA_014382285.1 Nitrospinota bacterium
ACCCCCTTCGTGTCGATGGTATTAAAATCGCCCTGGATATAAACTGGGTTATCAGTGGCGACGGTGGTTTCATCGGATAATTGCGGGGCTGAAGTAGAATCAAGTTTTATCAGCCGAATGGCCTGGAGATTGGTATCGCTATTGGTGTAGGTTGAGTTAGGGGAACGAGAGGCATATATCAGTACACCATCACCCGCTAAACTCAGTCCCTGATAAGATAGATATTCTTCGTACCAAAGTTCCAAAAGATTGAGATCAATATTCGTGGTATCGACATATCGCTCCTCACGGCAGTCACGGAAGGCTGAGACGGACTCTGTAATCGCGTCCGCTAAACCGGTGGATACGCCAGACGAGGACTCCATCGCCGCAACCAGGTCGGTGACATTAGTGTTGGGATTAGGCCTGGAAACATAAACCTCTATGTTTCCAGTACCTATCCCACCAGTACCGACAATCTTGACCCCATCAATGGTTGTTCGTTTTGGGTCGTCAGCCCGGGTTTCATAAAAAGCACCACGTTTGAACAAGGTCTGGCTGGGCACTGAATAAGCTTCTTCATTGACCAAGAGGTAATCGTTGAAACGCGATTCCTCACTACTTTCATTGGAAGAGTTGATTGTCCCAGCAATATTCTGGGTGGGAGAAAAAGTGGTTCCAGTGTTGGAGGTCTTTATATAGACCTTGTTTGATGAGTAAGTGCTTCCATTATTTTTACGTTGTAGATAGATGTTTCCAGCCGCAATCATGGAGTGGGGAGACAAGTTATCGTCCGTATCGTAATTCCTCAGGTTAAAACTATTGTTAGCGCCAATATAAATGTCGCCGTTAGAATGAATCCGTCCCCAACTGTCCATGGTCGGCCCTGGGAGAATTTCCAGATCGGCATCGTTTCCAGACCCGCCGTAAAAGATATAGTACTGAACCAGAGGGGTCTCCAGAACCCGGATCTGTTCATTCACGGTTTCCTTGGAAGAATCTTTGAGTGATGTCGAGTTTGCTTGAATATCAAAGGTGTGGGCGTAATGGTAAATAATGGTATTTCCCACCACCGTCTGATAGAGAAACCGTTCAACCGGGTTAGTGATATTATAATCGACGGCATAATTGCGGTAATTTGCGATAGAAATATTACCATCAGCGTCTGAGCTTGGATCATCGGCTGAAGTGGTGTAGACGCTCAGATCCTCAAACTCGGAGATGATATCGTTCACCGCCAGATCAAGCCCAACTTCAGCAGAATAGAAGGCGTTCCTTCCCTTTTTATGGGAGTGAGCGATTTCCATATTTAAAGTGATGGTTTGTAATGCGGCAATGGCAACAGCCGCCATAGCGGCCAGAACAAACATATAAACTATCAGAGTGCTTCCTCGTTCCTGTCGAATGAGTTTTAAATATATCTTCATTACTCTACGAATTGCCTCCTGTGAAGTACCGATGCCATTTCCACGTTTTTGCTCTGGCCTCGGCTGTCAGTCCATTCTGTTTTGACCACCACTTCCAGCATATGAATTGATGTGGACTCATCAAAGTTTTCACTCGTCCCAGAAGGATATATCTGCAGATCTGTGGTTATTGTGAAATCTCCTTCAGTCTCTATTTTTCTGTAGTTCTGGTTGCTGATTTCAGTGAAAACTTGATCCGTTAAATAATCAGTCGTGAGGTAATTAAAACCATATGTGCCACCTGTAGGCTCATTGGCTGCATAGCGTTTTGTGTTTTCAATTTTGTTTGTAGTTATCAACGTGGCCTCGGTGATCAACCGGGAATTGTTCTGGTAGTAAATGACTGAACCGGCACTTTTAATCAGACCAAAAATACCAACAGAAAGGATTAGCATACTGATTACCACTTCAAGCAAGGTGAAGCCCTCCTGACTCCGGCTTGCTTGCGACAAATTCGCTTTAGTTGTGGTGATCAGGTTTCTCATATTTTTATTTCCAGGGAGGTGTAACGCTTCCGTCATAAGTCCAGTAATCCACTGCACCGGTGGCCTGAAGCACACTGATGTGACGCGCCCTGTCATTGGTGTTGTCGATATCAGTTGTGTGCAGCAAGAACACCGAGCCACTTGCGCTGGACTGTCCTCGGGAATCGAAAGTAACTGTTTGCGAACCGCCAAACGAAACAGCTGCGCTAACGGCGTTGCCATCGATGTCGCTAATTCCGCTGTTGAAGGCAAAATTTATGTCATTTTCCAGAGCCCCGGATTTCACAGCTTCTCCGGCACCCTTAGTGCCGTCACTATCGGTGTCGTCATGAATCGTATAGGTATTGTTGGTTGTGTTAAAAGTGACTCGGACAATATTGTTGTTTCTAACTGCGGTGGTACGGGCCAGCATCAGGTCAAAATATATCTTTTGCGCCTGACCGTTGATCTGGTGTTTTTCTTTCCATTTTGAAAAATTTGGGGCTGCAGTCGCCATGATCACTCCCAAAACCGCTAAAACCATCACGGTTTCAATTAAAGTGAACCCCTCTCGAGATTTAAGGAGATGCTTCAAACCTTTAAGTCCTTTTGTTGATAACATTCCCGTTGCCATTTATTTAATTTCAATGATGGTTAAAGCAATATACGATCCAAATTCCCCGACAAGTTGCCAGTAATTTAAATAGATCTTTATATTCAACTATTTGCGGGGAGAGACTTTTTATCCCCCCCCCACAAACAGGGGATTTAAAAAGAAGCATTTTATGTAAAATGGTATCTTATTTTATACGGTTTTTGTTGTTTTTGTGATTATTTTTTATAAATTCATACATGATATATATATTGATCGCCTGTTTGTGGGGGTAGAGCCAAAAATACGGATGTTTGTGGTAGGAAAACCTGAACGATTGTTTTACCCCTTTAGGTGGGATTATTACTGGTTAAAAGTTTTTCTGGGCTACGTCAGTATTTGTATCCTTGATAAACGGATAGAGTTGCAGTCGATATTTTTGCAGTGTGGTGCTTGTGTTGCGTATGCTATTAAAGAATGAAAATATTTGAATGATTTGGAGAACGATAATGAGCAACCCGAATCAAGGCAAGGATCATAAACAAGAGAAACCCCCCGGCGATAAGGAAGTTAAAGATAGCATTGAAAATAAACCTTCACGCTTGGCGGAACGCAAAGGCCAGAGGCCGGCATTTCCTTTCAGGAGAAAACCAGTTTAAGGTGCCTGATTTATTTAGGATTTCTGGAGTCCCAGCAGAAATAGCCCCCTAATTAAACAGGGGAAGATGAACTTTTAACCAGAAACACAGGATTGTCTAAAATGAAGGATTGCCCTTGCGGTTCAAATTTTCCCTTTACTGATTGTTGTGCCCCATTGATCCAGGGTACCGGTTTTCCAGATACAGCTGAGGATTTGATGCGGTCGCGTTATACCGCGTTCACCCAGAAAAATTGGGAATATCTGGTTATCACCAGTCACCCGGAAGAAAAAAAAGAAATGGCCAAACTGGGTCCGAACCTGATCGAGGACGACGTGGTTTGGAAGGGACTGGAAATTATGAATACCCGGGCCGGAGGTCATAACGATTTCGAGGGCCAAGTGGATTTTGTCGCGCATTATACTAAGAAAAATGCCGAGCAAACCCTGAGAGAATCCTCTCGTTTCTACAAAATCAATGGCCGTTGGGTCTATAGCCGTAAAGATTCTACTCTGCCCCCTGTCCCGACTTCACCCCAGACAAAACCCAAAACCGTCGTTCGCAGTGAAGCCAAAATTGGCCGTAACGATCCATGCCCGTGCGGAAGTGGAAAAAAATATAAAAAATGCTGTGGCTAGAGGTTGCTGAGACCAGGGAAATAGAGCCTTCTTTGGCGGAAAAAGCTTGCTTGAGAAATATCTTAGGTTTCTCTCTTTCGACAAAACGCGAAATTCAGAAATCGCATTGAAAATCAAAGAGTTAACCGACCTGCGTACTTTCTAATCGACAGACTAAAATACCTTTGCTTACAATGCATTACAGGATTAGCACCCCATGTTTTCCACAGGTTTTACACAAATGATGTGGAAAAGATTTTTTTTCGTATAGAGCCCCTTTAAAGCCCTTGTCGGGCACGACAATCAAGATCAGTATAGAGAGCAAACCCCGCCCTACAGGGTAAATTCGATGATGTTTTCTCTAACCCCCTAAATCATTGGTTGAGTCATGGCGATGAACGTCCTGGCTTGGCCTTATCCAAACATATTAAGGGCAAAGACAGTGTCAAAATTCTGGTATCGTATTTCCCTCTATAAATAGGCTTGCGGAGGGGTGAGTCACGATGTCAATGATGTAATATTTTTTGGCGCCCTGATTATAAGGGGAAAAGCATGGCGGAATTTTGACACCCTTATTTCTCCCCTGTTATTAGCCTCCGCTCAAAAAACCTTTGATACTTCATAACTGTGGAAAAACTACAGACACTTCCTGTTGAGTCAATAGTTTTTCGACACAGATGTGATAAATTTTTAACTTGTTAAAATTAAAGGAGATTTTTATCTCCACAGAAAAATATTTTTTGGGGAGGGGGGAGATAGAATATCGGATATTTGATATAAAAAAAGATTTCCACAAATAATTCACAGTTAGGGTCTGTGGGAGAACTTGAAATACGAGGCGTTATTCTGGATGGTGAATGAATTTTATTTTCCCGGCAAGGCGTCAATTATTTTCAGGGGGGGTCATACCCGTGGGATTGTAGGAAGACTCTCATATCCTGTGGGAGTGGGGCGTGAAATGACAGACCCAAGCCTGTGATTGGGTGTTTCAGTTCCAACCTATGGGCATGCAAGGCCTGCCTGGGTATCTTGAGATCAACAGATTTCCCGCCATAGTGTTGGTCTCCAATTACAGGATGGTGAATCGAAGCCAAATGAACCCGAATTTGATGGGTTCTTCCTGTTTTGGGCCAGAGTTTCAGGTAAGACCACTTTTGACAACGGTACACGACCTGATATTCGGTGGAGGCTTCCCGACCATTTAAGGCTCTTGTGTCCATTTTTTTGCGATGAACTTTATGGCGACCGATGGCGGCATGAATCGAACCTTCATCTTTTTTAACATTGCCTTTCACGATCGCCAGATATTCTTTGCGGATTTCGCGTTTCTTGAATTGTGCCGACAGGTTTTTGTGAGCAGATTCGGTTTTAGCAACCATGACTAGTCCAGAGGTGTCCTTGTCGAGCCGGTGAACGATGCCGGGTCGCTCAACCCCGCCGATTCCCGACAGATCTTTGCAATGGTGCAATAAGGCGTTGACCAGAGTTCCGGTGTAATGTCCCGGTGCAGGGTGAACCACAATGCCTGCCGGTTTGTCCAGTGCGAGCAAATATTCATCTTCAAAGACAATATTCAGCGGAATGGGTTCTGCGACAGTATCGAGAGGAACCGGCGTAGGCACCTGAACCGTGATCAGGTCTCCTTCGCTAATTTTATATCCAACAGGCCGCACCACACCGTTGACCGTCACCCGGCCTTCAATAATCAGTTTTTTTAACCGGGATCGGCTGATCTCTGCCTGTTGGGCGGAGAGGAAAACATCAAGCCGTTCTCGGCTCGAAATTGAGTCTACTTTGAATTCGTATTGCTCCATCGCTAGAGGGACTCGCCTCCATCGACAAAGAGGGTTTCTCCGTTCACAAATGTATTCCCCATCAGGTAGTCCAGTGCTTTAATGAGATCCTCCAGGCTTCCGTGTGTGCCCGTGGGAACTTTTTTTGCGGCTTTCTCTAGATAATCAGGCGGTCCACCCTGAGGAGGAAGGATGAGTCCCGGCGCGATGCCATTGACCCTTACCGACTTGCCCCATTCCACCGCTGCCAGTTCGGTTAAATGTTTCAAGCCCACTTTGCTGACAGAATAAGCCGCGAAGGTGGGGAGAGTTCTTGCCACACGTTCATCGAGAATGTTGACAATCAAACCTTTGTTCACCTTGCGCTTGTACTCGCGCATCAGCAAATAAGGTGCCATGAGATTAAGGTTGAGAGTGTCAACCAGAGTTTCGAGCCGGGTCTGTGCTACATTTTCCTGAATAAAGTTGGCGGCGGAATTGACCAGCAGTTCGACATCATCGAAGTCGTTGAGAATTTTTCCGATGAGCAATTCGGTCTCCTCAAGGTTTCTCAGGTCTACCACATAACCCTGACACTGAACTCCCTGTGACCGGGCCTCCGCGATCGTTTCCTCACCGGCTGTTCCCGAACTATGATAAAGCAGGGCAATATTGAACCCCTTTCGGGCCAGATGCAGGCCCATCGCCCGGCCGATACGGATCGCTCCCCCTGTCACAATGGCTGTTGGCACTTTTGCTCCTCACAAATTGCTTATGGTATACTCACCCGCTAATCATCAATTTACCATAAACCGGGTTCTGCAATTATAGAAACCGATTTTTTTATAGACTACGTAATACTTTGAGGAAAGAGGAGCAATAACAAAATGAGTGAGAAAAAATGCGTGAACATTGCCGTGTTGACGGTTTCTGACACCCGCACTGAAGCGGATGATAAATCCGGCCAGGTTTTAGTCGATCGGATTCAGGAAGCCGGGCATCATCTGGTAGAAAAGAAAATCATCAAAGATGAGATAGACCTGCTTCAGGAGCAGTTGAAAAAATGGATCGCCAGTCCCGATGTCGATGCGGTGATCGCTACAGGCGGGACAGGTGTGACAGGGCGCGATATCACTCCCGAAGCTTTTGAGCCATTGTATGAAAAACCCATTCCCGGATTCGGAGAATTGTTCCGCATGTTGAGCTATGAAAGCATTCGGACATCCAGCTTACAATCACGTTGTACGGCGGGGGTTGCCAACGGCACCTTTTTGTTCGCGTTGCCAGGCTCAACCGGGGCCTGTAAAGATGGTTGGGATCAGATCCTCGTCCATCAACTGGACAGCACCCACAAACCCTGCAACCTGGTAGAGCTGATGCCGCGCCTCTTGGAAAAATAACCAGCGTTCCGCTGGACCGAATTGCAATAGCTTGTTACTGCGGACAAAAAGTTTTCTCGGCTCAAGATACTTTTGCATAATCATCGTTGCGAGGAGCCAATCGCGACGAAGCCGTGGTATCTATTCATAAATCTTCGTGCCCCGAAGCAACTGTGTTAAATGTCAAGCATTGGAGATGAGATTTTCATTCCAGAGTGTTT
>JACNKA010000042.1 GCA_014382285.1 Nitrospinota bacterium
TGGATTCTCAAGAGAAATAACATTATCCTTACTCATGGTGGTGCCTCCTTTGTTTGAATTGCTTTTTTCACAGAAAACAATTTTACAACAAAGGGGACGCCGCCTCCTCATTCCTCATACACCAGAAATGAGCATAACTCAAAAGAAATGCAATTGAAGGGCATTGAAACGATCAGAAAATTTGATTCAGATAATTTAGCTGTCTATATTGATACCGATGGAATTCGGCAGGTTTTTTTAAACCTTGTCAATAACGCCAAGTTTGCGATGCACGATGGGGGAGTTCTCACAGTTTCCACAGAAGTTCTAACACCGGGAGCGAGCTGGTCTATTTATCGGGAAAAAGGTTCAACCACAACCCTTCCAGAGAAAATTATGCGTGTGAAGTTTTCCGATACGGGATCAGGCATTCGCAAAGAAGACATTGAAAAAATTTTTGAACCCTTTTTCACCACGAAGCCAGAGGAAAAAGGAACTGGTCTGGGGTTATCCGTTTCCTATGCCATCATTGAAAAACATGGTGGCAGCCTTGAAGTGGAAAGTGAGGTGAGCCTTGGAACCACTGTTATTATCGATCTCCCAATCCGAGAGTAGCATCATCATACCTCTGCCCGACTAATAACTCACCTGCTTTTAATCTACATTAATATTTAACGCAGAAAATCCAAAAGTGTGGGCTGCAAAACCTGAGCAGTAGCAGCCAAAGTTGCCTGGAGGGCAAACTGTAAGTTAGCGACGTCAGCAATGCTTTTCACTGTATCCGCATCCTCAACATTCGACAATTGCTGTAATTTATTAACAATATCCTGATCATGGATAGAGCTCGTTGTGTTAACCCGGCTTAATGAGGCCCCAACAATCGCTCTGTTATTATTAATCGATGCAAGGCTCGAATCCAGATTTTCCAGAGATGCAAGAATTGCCAAACTATCATTATTCTTGAGGGCGTCCCTTAATTTGAATAAAGTTGTAAATACGTTCTTGCCTCCGCCCAGGCCCAAATTTTCTGCTGTTTCATCTGTGCCCACATTATTTACAATAGCAACGGTTGCAGAACTGTTGGAGTTGACCAACAGGGAGTTATTCGAGCTATTGATAGATGCTGTGACATTGAAAGATGAGTTGTTAATCAGGCTGATAACATCTCCAATAGTCGTTGCCGAACTTAATGTAATAGTTCCTGAAGCAGCACCGTTTACAATACCGATTTGATTTAGCGTCAACCCATCGCCGCCTTTCAAGTCTGATATCAAAGTCGATGAAGTGACCACAGGGTTCAAATCTGAACCGGATATATTTCCATCCCTTCGGCCCAGAATTCCAAGCTCTATGGCGGTACTTCCTCCCGAAACTTCTGTCACTGTCAAAGCCTGGGAGACGACTGAGCTTCCATCGGTTAATTGGAGACCCGATCCATTTGAGTTTATTGAAGCCGTCACATTGCCCGCTAAGGCATTTATTTTAGAAATTAAACTGGCAATTGTATCTGCTGAGGTTACGTTTACCGTTCCTGAGTTACCCGCCCTATCTGTAATGTTGATCGATCCCGGCGTGATTCCCGAACCGCCATTTAGCGATGAAAGCTGGGTAGAGTTTGTTAGTTGTGGATTTAAATCATTCCCCAACACATCTGATCCTGGAAGTGTGAAATCTGCGTTGTTGTTTGACCCCACAGCAATTTCGAATCTTTCCGAATTACCAAAGTAAACCGCCCCAGATGCGCCCTGCTCAAAAGGTTGGGTTCTAAATTCTGTCCCCGAAAAGATAAACTGGTTTTTTACTTTAATATTTGCTGACTCAAAAGTCTGGGAAATTATTTGATCCAATTCATTTGCGGCAAACCCCCTTGTTTCCCCAGTTGCTAAACCGCCTAATTCACTCACCGCTAATTCTTTAGCTCGAATCAGATTAATATCCACCGACTCCAAAGCGGAGTCACTTGCCTGGATATAAATACGATTGCTATCAATATTTCGAACAAACTGATCTGATCGAGAAATACTGGTTTTCAATAAAAGAGCGTCCCTGATACCAGCCGGGTCATCCGAGGGTCTAGTGATCCGCTTCCCCGAAGCAATTTCCTGTTGAGCTTTAAAAAGGTTTTCCGTTATCCGGAATATGTTTTGCAGCGAATTGGCCTGTTGCGCTTGGCTGGTAACGCGTGTAACCATTCCGGTTCTCCCTATTTATAAAAAATTATCTCTAGACTTGAGAAATTACCGTGTCCAAAAGCTCGTCCACGACTCCGATGAGGCGGGCAGCGGCATTATAGGCTTGCTGGAACTTAATCATGTTTATCATTTCTTCATCAATCGATACACCCGATATGCTCTCCCGCCTTGTTTTTAATTGCAGAAGAATCCCATCCTGCTGTGACAAGGTGGACCGAGAGGCATAGGACTGAATTCCCACCGCACTGACAATCGAGCTATAAAACTCATCAAAAGTAAACGTTCCCGATCCTGAAGCATCAAGCGTAATACTGTCGAAGACTAATTTGGATTGCAGGTCTACCAACTCCAGGGCATTGGCCCCATCTGTGCTGGAGTTCAATCCCGCTGAAATTTTACTTCCATTGGACAAAACCTCGTTCGAAACTGAAAAATCCCGGGACGCGCTTTCTGAAGCCGAAAGTTTAAACCTATCCCCAACCGCCGGAGAGCCTGAAATTGTGACCGCAAATCCATTGGCAAGGTTAAAAGTGGAACCTGAGGTAAAAGTAAATGTTCCTGAGCTGGCCCCCGTTGTCAAATTTTGCAATGAAAACGAATTGGCACCAGTTAGAGTGATTTCATATTTATCTACAGAAATATTTGAGGGATCACCATTGGCCGCTGTCAATGTGGCAGAACCTGTATTATTTACATTGGTCACTACAGTCGTTTTCAGGGCATTGAAAAAATTATTTCCAGTAGACCCGTCAATTCCAAATCCCTGCTGGTGAATCTCATTGAACTCTTGAACAAACCCTGCTGCCATGCGATCCAATTTGTCTTTCAAGGCTTCCACTTCTGTATCGCGCATATCCAGATAACCCTTGAGAGTTCCTCCAGTGATCGACGAAGTGACATTCTTGCTGTTACCCGCTGCATCCTGAATCCCAATATCGAGGAAGGATTTATTATTCCCATTTATGGCAGTATCAAGAGTAAAAGCCGTGGACTGCAATACCAAAGGAGTCCCATCATCCAGAGTCAAACTGATTTGTCCATCTCGTTCATCAACAAAATTTAAATCAATTAATTCAGATAGCTCTTTGACTTTTAGATCCCGTTTGTCCCGCAAATCGTTAGCACTATATGTAGTCGGCTCATTGGCATGGATAGATTTGTTTAACGCCGCAACTTCTTGAGCAAGGCTGTTTATTTTTCCCACTTCCACGGAAATTGCGGAATCCAGGTTCTGCTGAATCTGAAATAAAGATTCGCCAAGATTGTTAAAAACAGAAGACAGGTTTTTCGCCTCCTCAAGCATACTGGAGCGCTCTGGAAGGCCGGTGGGATTAGAGGCTAGATCCTGAACTGCTGTAAAAAAACTGCTTAAGGATTGGTTAAGGCTCCGCCCATTATTTTCGCTCAGCAATAGTTCAAGTTGATCATAAACATCTTTCCTAACTTGAAATTTCCCAAGCGTATCACCTTCGCTTAATATTTGTGATAATAAGAATTGATCATGAGCGCGTTCAATACCCGCCACTTTAACTCCAGTTCCGATTTGACCTAAACTGAAGTTTCTGGGGTTCGTTGCTTCGAAATTGACTTCCTGACGCGAATACCCTTCGGTTTGCACATTGGCAATATTCTGCCCCGTAACCTCAATGGCTAACTGTTGTGACAGTAATCCCAATTTCGCGGTATTCAATATGCTGAATATATTGGACGTCATTAAAGCGGACCCCTAAAACTTTTTAGATAAAATTAAAATTACTGCCCAACCCTACTAAACATCCATGCTCACCATTCTGCCCTCAACACGCCCCTCCATCATCTGGCCATTTGCCAAATAGGGAGACGATGCTTTTTCGTCAGCAGAGTGGATATAAGCCATAGATTTTTTTAATGACAGCGCCGAATGATCCATCAAACTTCTGACCTTCTCACTCCATTCACTGATTTGTGTGACTTGGAAAAGTAATCTCTTTCTGCATTGCGTCAGATTATTTTTATAAGGATTATCTTTTATTTGAATCAGTTTTTTTAAAGTCAGGCTCGATTGGCGCACTTCCAGTTTTGTGGCTATTTTCTTCATCAAACAAGAACGACTGTTTTCCAATGCCTGCATTTGCACCACCTGGTCTTCTTTTTTGGCGATGATCTCCTGCAAGCCGTCATAGGAATATTTGGATACACAATTCCATTCGTCCTTTAAAAGCTCGATAAAATTTTCATAAAGCTTGATTTTTTGCCTTAGTAAATCCTCAAGATTCTTATATAACCGGTTCATATTTTATTCTCCCAGTGTCTTTCCGGTTTTATGAGTCATAGGTATATTAGAAGATGAAGAGGGAAGGGACACACCTCGAAGTATCTTATCCAGCTTGCTTAAATCCTTATAAACCATTTCTCCGATTCCCATTCCTTTTCGTTCAGACATTTGCTTAGCCATTTCCTGATCCATCAGGGACTGATACATATCCATAGCTGAACTGTCCAAAAGACCCGATTTAGGCACCGCTTTCCTCATGGACTCAAATAATTTGTTGACGAAAACCGATTCAAAATCCCGAGCTACTTTTTCCATATCTTTCTCGGAATCAACCTGTCCAAATTTCGATTGGCCTCTCATGCGCTCCAGGTTCTTCTCTGACAGCTGATTGAATAAAGTGTTTTGGATTTGAGCTGATTTTATGAAGTCCATATTATCCTCGCTTGAAATCTCTTTAATAAATTTGCAAACACCGTACCAAAATCCCCCAAAAACCCGGATACCGAAACTTAACCACATAACCCCTTTAAATACATATGGTTATGTGGCGTGCCTGGAAAGGAGTGACTGAGAAACCTTGCGGATTTCCGATGCAAAAGGGGAAAATTTTTCCGGTTACGTGAAGCTTTAAATGAGTTCCAGACGAGCATGGAGGGCTCCCGAAGCTTTTATGGCCTGAAGAATTGCTATCAAATCCCGGGGAGTGACACCAATAGAGTTTAACCCCTTAACGACATCGCCCAAAGATATGCTGCTGGGAATGACGAGAAGCTTGTCTTTTCCCTCTCCAACGGCCAGTCGGGTACGGGGAAGAATGACTGTTTCTGCGCCTTCAGGTGCAAAGGGTGGAGGTTGGGAAGCTATAGGTTCTTCCTTAATATTGATGAATAAGGAACCATGGGCAACGGCGACACTGGAAATTTTAACATTCTCACCCATCACTATGGTTCCTGTGCGTTCGTCTATAATTACTTTAGCTTCCGCATCTGGAGTGACATCAAGACTCTCAATTCTTGTAACAAAAGTAGAAGTATTTGATAGGTATAATTCAGGGACTCTTACCCGAACTGTTCCTCCATTAACTATTGAGGCCAGATCATCTTTCATATTATCATTGATGGCTTTGCTGATTCTGCTTGCAGTGGTGAAATCCGTTTTTTTCAACGCCAGAATGATTTCACTTTTGGCATTGAAGTCATACTTAATTTCCTTTTCAATCAGGGCCCCGTTGGAAATTCTCCCAACTGTTAAATGGTTTTTCTGAACTCCCCGGGCACTTCCTGATACAGAGAAGCCGCCTATCGAGAGCGGCCCTTGAGCCACCGCATAGGTATTATTGTCAGGACCTTTTAGCGGCGTCATCAATAGCGTTCCACCTTGAAGACTTTTGGCATCACCCAAAGAAGATACGGTCACATCAATGTGATCTCCTTGTTTGGAAAAAGGAGGGAGATCGGCTGTTACGATAACCGTTGCGACATTCTTAAACTGCAACTGACCAATTTCTGAGGTCGGAATCGTGCCACCTAGCTTTTTCAGCATACTGGCAATCGCCTGAATAGAGAAAAACACGTTGACGGCACTATCACCTGTTTTTGTCAAACCAATTACCAGTCCAAAACCGATCAATTGATTGCTTCGGACTCCTTGTATGCCGGATAGATCTTTTATCCGAGCAGAATTAGCCGGGCTTGCAAGAAAAAATACCAGTATAAAAACTGCCCAGAACTTTAGTCCGAAATAATTGTTAAACATACTTTCCTCAATTTGAGATTTAGACTATGCCGACTGAAACACATAAGTAAGGGTGCCCGTATTGGTGTTGCTGGCATCTGTAACCGTAATCGTGTAAGTTTGATCGCCCTGAATAGCGGTCGGTAAAGTAGCTGGAGCAGTGATCGTAATTGTGGTTCCTGTCGTTACTGTAGTTGGAAGCAGTATAAAAGTTGAGCCCGTATTATTATTGGCGATAGTGGTCGTAAAACCTACTCCCGAACCATTTGCGGTTACCGTAATCAAATCAGTTGCGTCTGCAGCAACTTGTGTTGCTCCAGCAACATCGAAAGTCAGAGGAAGACCCGGAACAGTTACCGATGCTGTTGCAGTATTACCCACGGCATCAAGAGCCGTGATGGTGATACTGCCCGGTGTTGCACCGGCTGTGAATATGCCTGTATCCACAATAATAGTTCCGATATTCAGGTTTGAGCTGGTCCAGGAAAAGGGCGTCGTGCCGCCAAGAGGTTTAAAAGTTAAACTAGCCCCCGTGGTCACAACCGCTGTGCTGGGTATAATTCTTAATGTAGAAGTAGAAGGCCCAACTGGGTTTCCTTCCTCCAACACTCCCTGGCAAGCCACAAATACACCAAACGATAATAGAAATAAAAGGATTCCCTCCTTACCTTTATTCTTAAATCGTTCTCTGGAGTTTTTAAAAAAATTGAACATATAATTAATTTATTATTGAAACCGCTGTCACTGCGGTTATATTGTCTATCGAAGCAGTCACATAGGCTAGGCCACTAATAGTTCCCGGAGTTAGTGTTGTCGTGGCTCCACCGAGTTATGCTCATTTCTGGTGTATGAGGAATGAGGAGGCGGCGTCCCCTTTGTT
>JACNKA010000041.1 GCA_014382285.1 Nitrospinota bacterium
TGGATTCTCAAGAGAAATAACATTATCCTTACTCATGGTGGTGCCTCCTTTGTTTGAATTGCTTTTTTCACAGAAAACAATTTTACAACAAAGGGGACGCCGCCTCCTCATTCCTCATACACCAGAAATGAGCATAACTCAGTAATCAGAACTCGCGTTTCCTTAATTCTCCTCGCTTCCTCAACTAGATAAGTCGTTTTTCCTGAACCAGCGGCTGCAATTGATAATTTGTTATCATTCATAGGGCAGCTAATGCGTCTTCTATATATTTAGGGTATTTAAGTGTTTTGTCTGTGTTAAATATCTCCAAAGCACACTTGGTTTTATTATTATGCATGTATTTGAGAAGCTCATCTTCTTCAGTGAACTCATCTTTTTTACAAATGGCCTCACTTAAAACTTTAAGACTATTTGCCCGTAACATCTCGGGTTCAAGGGTATTGTTGTTGTAATCTTCAATTCCACCTGAATACACATGTACGGTCTTTTCGTAGAAGATGCCAATATGATCTTTCTTATTGGCTCCTAGGTAATCTAAATATTTTTTTTCAATAGCATCAACATTTCCATCGTTGTCAGTGATAACAACGATTTCTTTTTTGATTTTTTCTGCAACCTCAAGAAATCTTAAAAAAGAAGTCCCTACAGAAATAACATCAATTCCGTCTTCTATTGGAAGCTTGCCGCCGTTCTTAACCATATATGATTTTTGAAAAATAAGTTCGTCACAGTCGCCCTCTACAAGAACAGCTTTTTTACACAGTATCAGGCGAAGAACATCGTAACCCGGCAACTTTTTAAAAAAGTCCTCTGTGCTTGGAGATAGATCATTAAATTTAGTAATGTGGGAATCATGTAATAAATTCAGTCTATGCAACCCTAGCTTATTTGCGACAAAGCTATTATGCGTGGAAAGCACAATTTGCTTTCCTTCTAGGCTGGCAATAATACGCTGTAAGAGCTCGTTTAGTTTAGCGTGAGATAAGTGATTTTCCGGCTCTTCTATTAATATTACGTTTGCTTCCTTGGATTTTTTATGACTTAAAGCTAGCGCGGTTTTGATAATGCTTTGCTCCCCCTTTCCGATATAATGAAAAGGCACCTCATCCAAATATGTCATAAGGCTTGCTTCCCACGCGTTCTGAGTGGCAAGGTCTATAGATATCTTGATTTCCTTGTCAGTTATTAATGCTTCTTTGTTAATTTTCTTATTTATATCTTCTACAGAAGGAAGCCCCATAAAAGTTTCTTTCATTTTGCGATGGGCTTGCGATATGTCGACTTTCTCTTTGTCCTCCAAATTGTTTCTAATAATTCTAGAAATATAGACATCTGAACCACTCTGGTTTTTATTGTTGGAGGAGTCTATTAGGGCGGATTTTATAGGTATACTTTGAGAAGTTATCTCTTTCCTTGCAAAGGATTTTCTTGATGTTTTGTAGTACTCAATAGGTATCGTTTTAATATCTTCATCCGTTCTTTGTATTAAATCGCTATACAAAGACTGATATACTTCATCAAACTCTATAAGATACAAAACGCCCGGCGTATCCGCTTTATCTTCGTTTCCATTGCCTTTTAACAATCCTACTTCTGAAGAGCCATCGTCTGTTATATACAGCTCAATTAAGATATGTGGTGGGGGAATTGGAGAGCCTTGTTTTAAGCTATCTATATAATTCTGTTCAATATTCTTATTAAAAAGGTATTGAGAAAGTTCATTTTTTAAATATCGTCCATTCAGCATTCCAGTCAATGCAAGATGTATTGCCTCAAGAATAGTCGATTTGCCTGCCTCATTGTTCCCAACGAGAATGTTGACGCTTTCATTCAGCTTAAGCTCAAACGGGCCTTCAAAGCATTTGAAGTTTTCAATTATGATTTTTTCAATTTTCATTTGTATTGCCTATTGTTTGAATCTTACTTATGGGAGTAAGGTTTGAGACTGCAGTCATCAGATGGCAGGTCTTGCGCTAAAAAATGTTAAACATACTAATCTCAACGTCCGCTGTGGGTCGGAAACAGACATGCCTGCATTTGTAAAGGGGTCACCCCTGCGTGGCACGAAAATCGAAGATACCGTCTTTCCTTGACTACTGGACTCTCGTTCCGAATTCCGATTATAGCTTGATAGTTATTGGAATGAAAGGGGGGTGATCCTTCTACCCAGGCACGAGGGCTAAGATTAAAACAGAACGAAGCTCAGCAAACCAATAGAGTCTGGATCGCCACACCGCTTCGCGGTTCGCGATGACAGCAGGATATAATCTCTGTGCCCTCCCACCCGTTTCATTCGTGCATATTCAGTTCAGCTAAAACACGGCTCGTGCGGATGTTGCGTGATTGTTTCAATGAAATATTATTGAATCCCCCTCATCCTAACCTTCTCCCTCCAGGGGAGAAGGGACTGTTAGCTTCCTCTCCCTTGAGGGGACTCAAGCCTGATCGTCTGAAGGCTTGATGGATTGAGGTGAGGGTGGTTCAATAGGGTTAAAATCCTCTGCACTCATTTTCTCATGCAATATGCAAGCTAGGCTCAAATGCTGAGATAGAATTCTCGACCTCCCAAAAAGAAAACGGCTTGCGCAATTTCTGCACAAGCCGTTGAAATTTTTAAAACACACTCTGGAAAAGCAACCCCCTTAATCCCCCTTGTCAGGGGGAGGTTTCGTCCATATCCCCCCTGATAAGGGGGGCTAGGGGGGTTAAGCTGAAGGCAGTTCCCCGGGAGGCGTTTCTTCTTCCTCTTCTTCGAAGAAGTCATCTTCTTCCTCATCATCACCGATCAACAGGTTTTCATCTTCGACAACAAGTTCTTCGAATTCTTCTTCCTCTTTTTCTTCTTTCGGATAGGGAAGCTCCTCCCAAACCACAATGCGGGAGTTACCCCGGTCACAAATGAACAGTTTGAATTTGGGCTGTGGCTCTTCCTCTTCAGCAGACTCACCATCAGTTGCTGTCAGAGAAGTGTCCTCATCATCGTCTTCCGGCATGGGGACACCACGAAACTCTTCTTCCTCCTCTTCCACATCTATCAGCAACAAACCATAAGGATCGTTCAAAGTGCAGTTAGAAGCCTCATCCAAACCACGGTTCACACCATTTTCAGTAAAGGTCGCCTGACCAATCACCAAGTCAGCAGGTTGACCATTTTCAGTGGGGAGCTCTTTCCAATACAAGACACGGTTGTTACCCGTATCAGAGATAAACAAACCGGCTTTTCCAAAAGCCACCTCAGTGGGGAAATAGAAGCCATCTGCGGAAGGACGATGGTGACCATTGCCTCGGTTCGGCTCGCGATTGAAAAAATCTTTTTGCCCAATCACCACATCGGCAGCAACCCCTGTCTCTCTGGGAATACTATTCCAGATCAACACCCGGTTGTTGCCCTGATCCACCACGATCACTCGCTCGCCCTCGGCATCGAAGTGCACACCTGTAGGGAAACTGAGGGTATCCTGCCCGACATTGTCGAAGTCGCCCTGATTAGGCCAGCGTTCATCCATTCCTTTTTGTCCCAGGGAAATGTCTGCGTTCCAACCATCACTAAATGGGATTTTGTTCCATATCAAGACCCGGTGATTGTCCTTATCGGCAACCGCCACATGCTGGTCATCACCAGAGTGAATGCCCATGGGAAAAAATAGCGAACCAGAACCGACAAACCCTCTGCGGTTGGCTTCGTTATCATCGAAGTTATCCTGCCCGAGAACCAGACTCGGAGCCTCACCATCTTCCGAGGGAATTCCACTCCACCTCAATACCCGGTGGTTGCCGCTGTCCACCACATAAAGTTTTCCATCGATCACCGCAATGCCCGCCGGTTGAGAGAGTGTGTCTTCTTCCGACTTACTGATGGTGAACCCATCCAGACTTTCGTCACCCAGTCCCGAAGTCATTTCATCCAGCGTTGTGGTCATGCCCCGGTTTTCAAGACAGTCGGCAAAATCCTCCTGCCCGAGAACCAGTGATGACGGCTCGCCATTTTCCTCAGGAAACTGTTCCCAAATTACAACTCTATGATTGCCTCTGTCAGAGACAAACAGCATATCGCCAAACACCGCGACACATTGAGGCTCACAAAGCGTGTTGTCGCCAGGATCATCCGCCCCTCGATTAGCTTGGGACATGGAAAAATCTCCCTGGCCGATAACCAGATAAGCACCTGTTTCCTGCACCACAACTGGCACAACCTCATCCTGTTCGTCCAACTCATCTAATTCATCGACTTCATCCAATTCCATTTCTTCGTCTTCGGATACACCCAATGAATCATCGGTATCTTCCATTCCTTTATCGTCTGACATGAAGCAATTCTCCAAATATATAGATTACAAATTCTAGCTTTTTATAATTGCAGTACTATCGGCGATCACCGATAGCAGTAGTTCCTATTCAGGTATGGCAGTAGAGTATCACAAATTAAGACAACTCTTGCCAGTATGACAAATTGTTATCAACAGTTCTCCCTGTCTTCAAGGTAAATCCTGTGCCTTAAGCCTTTGCCACATGGAAATGACTTTTCGGCCGTTACGATCCTGATGTTTTCCGTCCCAAATCGCGAACGCCACCAATATAGGGTTTTTCCTTATAAATTTTATATCCCATTTGTTCAAAGAATCCAAGGTGCGAAAAAAAACAACGCTCCATTTTCCGTCTTTCCAAACCCCTTGGCCCAGCACATTCTGCTTGGTTTGAGGTTGTGGCGTTAGCGTTCCGAATCCTTCGGCGTTCAACTCTTCAACAGGGACATCCCTGAACGGATTAAGCGCGTCAACCGGGTTGACTTCGCCTCCGAAGATCATAGTATCCAAATCCAGACCTTTGGTGGCGTATTCCAGCTTTTCCTTGGTTTCAATTTCCGTTTGCCAGTCCGCCCGCCACTGCCAGATGTTAACCACTTTGCCCCGGTTTCCCATGCCAAAGAACGGCTCATTGTGCCCGTGCTCGTGCAATAACACTTCGCCCAAGGCAAACTCCATGGCGATGGCGTCTTTAAAATCCTGATGGCGGCTCGAAGTTCGGTCCGGTTGGGAATCTTCCCACACCAGTCGGAAGGCGATGCCTTCATCGTTCACAACGGACTGAAACTGAATCTGGTCAATCGGGTTCCTGCGCGCATTAAGCGGAATCGTGTGTATGTTCAGAACCGGGACATTTTCCCACAACGGGTTTGCTGGGTCCGTGTCGATTTCCTGATCAATGCGGTGCGTGACCAGATCTGTTTCATATTCTGCCGGTTTGAATTCCTCTTTCCTGATTTCAGATTCAATGTAGGAGACCAGATCCCACCGTTCTTCATCTCCCAGATGATTGTATGATTTCATTGGGGTGCCATCGATCCCCGTTGTTAAAATCAGGAACAGGTCTTTCTTATCGAATCCAAATTTAGACGCATTAGGATCTGTCAGGTCATAAACGAACACTCTATGATCCCAGATATCATAAAGTTCAGCGGCGATGGGCCCATCGCCCCTTAAATCCGTCCCGTGACACCGGGCGCAACGCATTTCCTGATAAATCTTCTTACCCTTTTCAATAGATTCAGGGGTGGATGCGGGAACCGCTACTATCGTTATCGCCTCTTTTGGTTTTTCCTTTCCAAACTTTTTCGAAAAAGTCTTGATATACTCGACAACGCCCGAGATTTCACCTTCCGTCAGAGCCCCCCCCCATGCAGGCATGGAAGTACCCGGAACCCCACGAGCAATGGTCCGTTTAATATCTCTATCCAGAGGAATCGATCCAAACGGTGTGGTTCGATATTTAAACACACCCTGCCGGAAATCCCTCGGCCAGGGATAAAGATATGCCATGGCTTTACCGCCGCCATTGCCATCATCACCGTGGCAATACACGCACATATGCTTATAAACCGTAGCACCCAGGCGCAGAAGATCCTTCTCCTTATCAAGTGAAGATGCGGAACCATGAGCATTTTCTGTTGGCCCGTGGGCATACAAAGGTGTTATTCCAAACACCGCCCCACACAAGACCAGAAAGAAAATCAGACTTTTCTGGTTAACGCACCCCCAAACTCGGAGTTGAAAGCGTATAAAGTTCTTCATTACCATTTAAACCGTCTTCCGCGATATCCACCCAGATATTAGTGCAGTTGTGTCTCGAATCAACACCTTTGCAATAAAACAGCGGATTACGATTAGCAAAAAACACCACCGGATGCGAAAAATAAACACTCAGGTTATCGAACTTGGCAATCTCAATGGCCTGTTCTATCGTAGTCTCTTCAGCCGAGGCCTTGCGAATCACTTTTCGAATGACCATATAATCCAGCTTGCCATCGCGATCCAGATCGTAGTAGGTCGAAATCAAACCGGGAACACTCATCGATTCCCAACCGCGATAGGAAGGATGGCTCCAACCGGGCTCTTTGGGAATACCCAGGTTTGATAAACCAGAATCATCCTGCCCCCACACCGAAACCGGCCCGAATGCAAATAAAATCAAAAAAATGAGTTGAGCTGACTTTCTCAATATCCCACCTACTTTGATCGGACGCCAAGAGCCGCCCTACCTTCTTTTATAAAGGTTTAATACAGTTAACCTAACACATTTCGGGAGTCAATCAAAAGGCTAATCCCCACTCCGCGCCCACTAGCGTGGGAGGCAGATAGCAATGGCTCGTTTACCTGGCAACCGTTCTTCTCGGCTTGATGAGTCCCTGTCCAATTTCCCCCAGATTAAGGAGAGCTTTGCATACCCCCGAGATTCTTTCCGGAGCCTGTGCTGAGCGTAGCCGAAGTATTCAGAATGACAATTCAGAGTCCCTAACCCTGTCATCCTGATGAGCCCTTGGCGAAGAAGGATCTCGTTTTTTATGCTGGACTTTCACTTATGCAAAGGTCTCCCTGATAAAAGGGGGGGGAGTTGGGCATTTCTTAGCTTGTCAATTTCCGCCGAGACAACTCTTGCTCGCCAATG
>JACNKA010000102.1 GCA_014382285.1 Nitrospinota bacterium
AACAAAGGGGACGCCGCCTCCTCATTCCTCATACACCAGAAATGAGCATAACTCGTCCTGTATCACCCTGAGGTCCAGGGGTCAATTCAATCGTATTGATCTGGGTTTGCAGATCAGTAGTTTGCCCTTGCAGGTCACTAACCGCTTCACGCAATCTTTTATTGCCCTTCAAGGCGTTCTTGTCATCATCTTTATCTTTGTCCTTTTTTTTCTGCGCAAAGGCTATGCTTGAAAAAGCGGGATCGGCAATCAACACATTGCTGACCAGATTAAAGATGAAAAACGAAACTGTAAATAGAGATACTGCTATAGGTAGGCGGCGCATTATCTTTCTCCTCGATAAGATTAAAAAGGCGCTTAAAATTTAATTTAGATATGGAAGGAACAAATATTTTTCGGCACCCCTCCTCATTGTTGTTTTGCCGAAAACGCTGTTATTAGATGTAAGAAAAAAAGGAGTTTCTAGTTCCTATGTTTTTCCAGAGCGGAAGCGATTGTTTTCACCGTAAATATATTGTGTAAGTCTGTAAAAAACAACCCTGAAAAGGCCGGAATATAGTAAACGTTGCTCAATTATTACAATTCTAAAGGTTTTATTTGGAAGAGGGATGTCTGGTTCGGGTCTAGAAACAGAAAGACGGTGTGGATTTAAAAAAAACAGGAGTTATTCTGGGGTTCTCAGAACCCGGCTTTTGATCCGGTTTTGGAGATCAAGCTCCAGTAACCTTTTCGAAACGACTTTTGTGAATTTCCCGCCCATGTTGTGGTCTGGGCATGATATGGTTATAACTTCAAGTTTAACTCTTTACAGGTGTCAAAAATGTCTTTACCGATTGCTGCTGTTTTTGCCCTGGGCACAGGGATTGAACTTTATGGATTGAAATATGTGAGCGATGCGATCAGTATTCTCAATACGGTGTCGTTGATCATGTTCACCTTTCTGGTTGGAATTGTTGTCAGCCGCAGTTATGGCAAAGAGGTCTTTGAAAAAATGCAGCGGCAATTGAAGTCACGCGAAGCTCCTGGTGATGAAGCCTTGAACGGCGCGGTGATGGGGGTTGCCAGTATGCTCCTCATCACTCCCGGTGTGGTGACGGATATCGTTGGTCTCCTGATAATGACTCCGCTCACTCGCGGAATATTCAAGAAAATTGCTCTGGATATTTCTAAAGACAGAATCCAAACTGGACAACCCTACTTCTTCTTCAAAGACTAACCCCGGCGAGCCGCCGGTGGCAAAGGGCAATAACTTTATGTGGCTGGCTAAGAGTTGTCTCGGCTTAATATGCTCATCCTTGTTTCTGCCCATTAGCCTTGGGAGACAGACAGCTATGGCTAGTAAAGCCGTGAAGCAGGCTTGCCTGCAAGATAAAGCCTTGGCTCATTTGCCCCCACGCCTAGTGGTATGAGATTCTTCTTTCCTCCCCGAAATCTCAGAGATGAACTGCTGGACCTGGACGAAGCTCCTTATGAGGAGGTCCGTGACAGCTTGCAGGATGTTGCCACGGTCAACCGCTACTTGAGCGGATACAGGGTTCTGCTCCAGCATGTGGAGCCTTTTTTGAAATCCCATAAAGCCAACCGACCATTCAGGGTGCTGGACGCGGCCACCGGGTCTGCCGATCAGCCGGTGGCGTTGGTCAAGCTGGCGCGCCGAATCGGGGTGCCGATCCACATCACTGCTATTGATATCAACGCCAAGATGCTGAAACTGGCGCAGGAGGAGGTTGCTCTTTATCCTGAGATTCAGTTGGTGCAGTGCGATATTCTTCGTTTACCATTTCGGGAAGATGGATTTGACTTGGCGGTCAACTCTTTATCCCTGCATCATTTCAGTTGGGAGAAGGCGGTGGCGATTTTGCGGGCCATTTATAAGGCTGGGCGATTGGGTATGGTGGTGAACGATTTGCACCGCAGTCGGATAGCGCATGCTGTGATTTTTATTTTGACTCGGATTTTTACCCGTAACCGGCTGACTCGTTATGACGCGCCGGTTTCGGTGATGAACGCTTTCACTCCGAAAGAGTTTTGTGAGCTGGCTCGGCAAGCGGGAATAGACCCTTATGAAATCCACTGTCATTTCCCCTACCGCATCGCTTTGCTGGGGCGCAAGACGTGAACCTCTTCGATGTCATTGTCATTGGCGGCGGGCCAGCAGGATGCGCCATGGCTTTGGATCTCAACCGTCGTGGTTATGATGTCGCGCTTTGTGACCAGGCGAAGTTCCCCCGTGACAAGGTGTGTGGCGAGTTCATCAGTCCGGGTGCCGACCCGATTCTTGAGCAATTGGGGGTTCTTAATGCCATTGAGGCTTTGACGCCAAAACGTCTTAAAGGCGTGGCGATCTCTTCTTACGAAAGCGCGGAGTTGGGTATTGATTATCCTGCTGCAACGGAAACCGGATCGAGGCCGACGAGTTTGTCGGTGCCGCGTTACCAATTGGACGCACTATTTTTAAAACAGGTTCAAAGTGCCGGTGTGAAAGTTTTTGAGCAACATAAGGTGACGGATTTTATTTTTAATGAAGGTTGTGTTGCCGGTGTTACGGGTTGGGATGAAAACAAAACCGCCTTTTCCTTAAGTTGCAAATTGGTGGTGGATGCCGGAGGGCGCAACGCGGTCTCTTTAAAGAAATTCAGCTTGAAGCGGGAGCCCAGCGGCAGTACTAAAATCGCTTTTTCTGCGCATTGGCAGGGCGTGCATTTACCGGATGACTATTGTTATATGCATGTCAGTCGGCCAGGTTATACGGGAATATCCTCAGTGGGGAACGGTCGGGCCAATGTGGTGCTGGTGGTGGACCGATCCGCTCTTGGCGGTGAGAAAACGGAAGTGTTTTATCATCGCGTGCTGATGAAAAATAGTCGTCGTAACGAAATACTGCTGGACGGGGAACGGGTGGAACCTGTGCGTTCGGTGGAGTCTTTGGCGTTTGCGGTCAAACCGGCTCCCTGTGGTGGGTTGATTCTCGTCGGGGATGCGACAGGCTTTATTGACCCGTTTACCGGTGAGGGTATTTATCTTTCATTAAGAAGCGCTCAACTGGCGGGCGAAGTGATTCATGCGGGGTTTAAGGGCTCGAACTTTTCCAGAAATGTTCTCTCGGTTTATGATCAACAACGGCGGCAAGAATTTGGCGGTAAGTTCTTATTGAGCCGGATTCTTCAATGGTTGATTTATAATCGGCCATTTTGCAACCGGGTGATGAAAAGCCTTGCTAGCAATCGGGTTCTTGCTGAAACGCTGGTAGGTGTGATCGGAGATATCCTTCCAGCTGAAAAAGTGGTTTCCATGAGGTTCCTGTTTCAGCTTCTGGCTGGAACTCTAAAAGGAAAAGAGGCGGTGAAATTGAGGGAGGGGGGTTAGTTGCTTTTAAGGATAGCCTGAGCGGCCTCGAGGCCTTCTTTAGTGTTCTCGATGAGAATTTCCAGTTCGTCGGAATCCATATCCAGTTTGTCGAGAACACCGTATTCGAGTGGTGCGGTGTCTTCTGGGACAATGCCATTGGCGAACCCATTCTGATTTGCGAGCAGGTTGGCGGTAGCGAGCAGGTGGGCAATATGCTTCACGTCGCCATTTTCTCCCGGTGCGTCATGGTGGACGCGAATGGCTTCCACCAGACCCGGTGAAACCGGCCACCATTTCTCGATGAACCGTGCCCCCAGTTCAGCATGAGTGATGCCGAAAGTGCCCACTTCATTTTCAACAAGGGTGAGATCGGATGATTTTATTTGTTCGAGAAACTCGTTGTATTTGTCAGGAATCAGATGGTCAAAAACGAGAACTCCAACATCGTGCATCAAACCGCAAAGGTAAGAGAATTCGATTTCTTCGTGGGGTATCTTGACAATGTGACCCAGCGAACGTGTGAGATAGGCGACACCGAGCGAGTGAGTCCAGAAGTGGAGCTGGTTGAAACTTTTAGGTTTGCTGAAGAGCCCTGGGAGTTTCACGGTGTAAGCCATATCCAGCACCATCTTCACCCCCAGTCTCATGACAGCATCATTCATGTCTTCGACATTTTCCCGTCCCCCGCCAAACAGGACACTGTTTGCAAGCTGGATCAGCCGACCGGATAAAACAGGTTCCGAATCAATGATGCCGGAGACTTCCAAAATATCGCATTCCGGGTCGTTGATTTTTTTTTCCAGATTCATCAAGATCTCGGGAAGTGGCGGAAGATCGCCTTTCTCCTCAATCAAAGCGATCAGTTCTTCTCTCATAATGGTTCGTCAGTGTTGTAAGTATAGGAATGACGGGTTATTAATGAGTCGCTTCTTCATAGAGGCTTAAAATCTTCTCCATGCGATCTTTGAGACTTAATTTTTGTTTCTGGTGTTTTTTCTTTTCGACCTCCTGCTCAGGAGTGATGAGTTTTGTTTTATTGAAAGCCTCAACTTTTTGTTTAAGGTTGGAGTGCTCTTCATAAAGCTCACGAAATTCTGTGTTTTCCTTACTGACTTTTTCAAGCAAAGCGGGATTAATGTCCATGCTTTACAACCTCCTGATTAAATATGTTACGGTTTAATTCTGCTTCTGATTTCCTGACATAATGGATGTTCAAGGCGTCCAGATCAAAACAGGGACGGGTTCCGAATTGATTGAAGGCAATTTGAGCCGCGCTGGCGGCAACCGTCTGGTTTTTGATCGCGGCATTATCGATAAACCTGTTCCCCAATTGAGAGGAAAGGGTTTCTCCATAAGGCTCTAATCCACCGCCTAAAAATATAGTGGGTTCCTGGGTCAGGTCGCATAATTCTTGGGGAGAAACTGCCCGATCCGGGGTCTCCCTGGATAAATGTTCCCCTGTATATTTAAATCTTGCGGTGTAGACCTCTTTCTTCCTGGCATCCAGAACTGGGCAAATCGGTTGAGAAACAGGTTTGACTAAGTTTGCATACGCTTCCAGGGTGTTGATTCCCCAAAAAGGCTTTTCAGTGGCCAGCACCAAACCTTTGATCAGGCTGACGCCGACCCGGAGACCGGTAAAAGAACCGGGACCTGTTGTGACGCAGAATCCAGCCACTTTTTCCAGTCCACCATCTATTTCCGCCAAAACCTCATCCACCATCACCAGAAACTGGTCAGAGTAGGCTGAAGAACTGACTGACTCAGCAATGATGCGTTCGCCATCAAGAAGAGCAACACTTCCTTTGGGTGTAGAGGCATCAAGTCCTAATATAATCATTGTTTCACGTTCGGGGAAGGAAGTTGGAATTGTATGGAGAGAAGCATTGGATGACTCCTGAAAGTCCAATACTAAAGATAGGGGATAGGTTGCGGAAAGTCAATGGGAAACCGGCTTCTAAAAGTCTCACAAGGGGGCTGTGTGGGGCAGAATTTTTCTTTGAAATTCAGGGGGGTTAAGGAAACAAGATGGTTAAGGTAAAGAATAGAGTCTCTTCAAGTTCTTGAAAAAAATTGTCTTAACCAATATTTTCATATCTAGTTAAAAAATGTTTGAATTATAGATGGTTTATAAGGGCCTATTTTGCAAAATTTAGCTTGAGGATGCATTTGACAGGAGTTTTTCATTGCAAAATAAGGGTCTTGAAAGTAATGTTTGACCGGGCTCGAAAATTTCTAACTTAAGTGGTTTGGCGAGGGTCTTCAACCGGGCTTCTTGAATTTAAAGTTTTTCTGGTACTCTATATTTAAATATCAAACAATTCCAATCGGATAGCAATTATCACTTCTGAACCCTTCAAGAACCCATCTGGGCAAAGGTTAAAGGCGCCCAAGGCATGGTCTCCATTAATCCGACATTTTTCCTATCGGCTTAGCCGGCTATTGGTACACACCCCCATCACGCCCAACCAGATCACCGCCTTATCTCTGTTGTTCGGCCTGGCCGCCGGAGTGGCCTGCTTGTCTGGAACCTATACCGCAACACTCATTGGCGCATTTTCTTTGTTTATTTGCTATGTGCTCGACAACTGCGATGGCGAGATTGCCCGTTTCAAGAATATGTCCAGCCATTTCGGGATGAGATTTGACACCTTCGTCGATTGGGTTGTCCATAGTTTTTTCTTTGCTTGCCTGGGTTGGGGGGCGACCTCGGCGACAGGGCAGAGATGGTGGTTTTGGGTCGGTATTGCTGCGGCGGTGGGGGGTGCTATCAACTATAGCCTGGAACTTTACCAGAACAGAACCAAGTTACATGCCAGTCAGCGTGCTCCTGAAGATGCGATGACGAGGGATGACGATACCAAGATGGACCGGTTTGTACTTAACGCACGTGTAGTGCGCAGCGATTTTTGTTTCATCGTATTATTTTTGAGCATGGCAGGTGTGCTTTGGTACCTTCTCCCTCCTGCCGCGATTGGTGCCCAGGCCTATTGGTGTTTGCAGTTCACCCGTAGTGCGCGTCGTTGGCACGTATAACAGCTATGAAACCTTTGAAAACTCTGTATTTGTTGATAGGTATTGGCCTGCTGGGTTTTGTGTTGAGCCACACAGACCTTGATTCTGTCTGGTCTCAGTTAGAAAAAGTGGGTTGGGGGATTCTGGTTGTGTTGGCCGTATATAAAACAGTTTTCATTTTGGACACATTTGCATGGCAGTTGACTTTACCCAGCACACAACCCACCAGGCGTTGGATGTATGTTCTTTGGAAGGTTCGTATGGTGGGTGCCGCATTTGCCAAAGTGATGCCTTTCAGTTCCTTTGGTGGAGCGCCTATTAAAGGTTTTGTTCTCAAACATCATTATGGGATTAACTACAGGGAGGGTGCAGCATCACTGATTCTTGCCGAATCCACTCATATGATTTCCCTGGTTTTTTTTATGACCACGGGTGTCCTTCTTATACTTTTTGCCTCTAACCTGCCAGAAAGCTACCATCTTTTCGCTATCATTAGTCTGGGAATAATCACTTTTGGAATAATGCTGTTCATTATTGTTCAGCGTTACAAGATCACTTCATTGACGGGTAGTTGGTTGAGTCGGCGAAAGATCGGGAAGCGATTAGAAAAAGTTATCCATCAAATCCATGATATGGATGAACGGTTGGTGCAATTTTATACCCGTGATAAGAGGCATTTCTTCTCTGCATCATTTTTAAATCTTGTTGGCTGGTATCTGGATGCTCTGGAGATTTATGTCATTTTTTATTTTTTAGGCCACCCCATAACATTTATTGAGGCCGTGATTCTGCAAACTTTCGTTGAACTGGTTCGGGCAGGGACATTCTTTATCCCCGCCGGATTGGGTAGTCAGGAAGCTGTTTTTATGATCGCGACTGAAGCAATAACAGGGCAACCAATTCTTGGCATTGCCGCGGCTCTCATTAGAAGAGTTCGGGAAATTGTCTGGATGATTTGGGGGTTTTCCATAGGTCTGGAATATTCACAAAAACCTTTTGATCTGGCTAAAGTTGCACAGAACGACTTGAATTAGAATGCTGTTAGTTTTGACAGAAAATATTTTTCGCTGAAATGGATCATTGATATTATGAAATGCTTGATCATCATCGCTGGAAAAGGCAGCCGCTTAAAATCTCTGTCTGACAGCAAGCCGCTGGCTTCTCTTTTGGATGTTCCTCTTGTTGAACGGGTCATTCGCTCTGCTTTAGAGGTGGGGGTGGATGGATTTTATGCGGTGGTTGGGTATCGAGGAGATCAGGTTCGCGCTTTTCTTGAAGAGTTGGCTGGCAAAATTTCTGCTCCTATCACGGTGATTGAAAATGATGAGTGGGAAAAGGCTAATGGATTGTCTGTACTTAAGGCCAAGGAATTTTTAACGGAACCTTTTTTTCTGTTAATGGGAGATCATATGTTTGATCCGGCTATTGCCCGGAAAATGATTGACTACCCTCTGGCTGAGGATGAAATCGTTTTAGCGGTGGATGAAGATCTGAAAAATCCCATGGTTGATATGGACGATGTGACTCGGGTGATGGCAGAGAAGGGGCTGATTCAAGATATAGGTAAGGGCATTGAGAAGTATAACTGTTTTGATACGGGAATTTTTCTTTGCAACCCGGTTTTGTTTTCAGCTCTGGAGCAATCTGTGCGGGAGACCGGCAACGACTCTCTTTCTGGCGGTGTTCACGTTATGGCGAAGAAAGACAAGGTGCGGGCAATGCCGATTGATGGGAGGTTTTGGATCGATATTGATGACCCTGAAAGGTACAAGCAAGCTGAAAATTATTTGCTCGATAATTCCTGAATATTCGGGGGTCAGGGGTTTTTAAGCGAGCGAAGTTCCATGACACGTAGATAAGTCAGGTAGACCGCGAAGAAGGTGGAACCGATAGCGGCGATGAAGATAAATACATGCATCAAATCAATCAGCGTCATCAACATAAGGAAGTTGACGAAATCCCGGTTGGCGAGTTTATCGGCTAGAGAGGGCTGTGCTTCGGTTGGCGGAGTACTTGTCTGGCTGCTTTTCTTGACAATGGATGCTCCTAGAAGAATAAAGGCGGTCAGGCTTGCAATTGCGGCCAATCCTCCAAGATACATATAGGTTTTATCACCTGTTGCTTCGCTCACCCCCCAGCCAATAGCGCCGAATACAAAGAAGTGGACAATGTTGTCACAAAGAATATCGAGCTTTCCGCCTAATTCCGATTCCATAAATTTCAGCCGGGCGATCTCTCCATCGGTGCCATCCACCCAGGTTGAAAATAATAACAAGAGGCCGCCAAACACGTTCATCTGATAAGTTCCCTGCGCAAAGCACAGCGCCGATGCTAAGCCCATCGCAAAACTTAGTAGCGTAATTTGATTCGGGCTGATCGGCGTATCCAAAAAAAAGCGAGTCAGTTTTCGGGAAACCGGGCGGGATAGAAGTCGGGTTATGGTGCTGTCATGGTTTTGGCCAGAGCCTTTAAGCAGTTGTTCATGCAGAGCACTGAAATCCTTTTGTCCTTGTATGCGGTTTTTTGCCGATCCGGGTATGTAGGTGAAGGAGTGTGCGTTTTCAAAAGATTCCTCCAGTTTTTTTTCGTCATTCAGTTGAATTTTTTCTATCAATGAGTCCAACTGTTCATTGCTGAGGGGTGACACTTCAGGAGTTTTTGTTTCCTCCTGAACGAAAGTCTGCAAGAGAGAACGAACCTCTTTTTTGTCATGAAGTGTTGACCCGTTGAAAAGCAGAACCCGACTTCTCTGATTTTTTAGTGTTTCTTTTAATTGATCAGGTCTTGAAACCCAATGAATTTTTGCAAGGATGCGAGAATCTTCCCCGATAGAGTGGGCTAAGGTTTTTATGTCCGGGGCATCCAGATAGATAATTATGTCATGGAGTCCTGAGCGTTGCAGTGTCAGAATATTTCTTAATAGAAAGGGCACACCCGCAATGGTTGATCCGTACCACTCTGTAATTTTCCAGGGTTCAGGAGGGGGCGGTAAGTGGAGGATGCCATGAGGGTTTTGAGAGAAGTCTTTGGAATGTAACGGGTTGGTGTTTTGGTTCATGGGGCTGCTGGCAGGTGCGTTCATTATAATGTTGCTGGCAAAATTGCGACTAAAGTGATGTGGGTTATCTGTTTATAAGAGCAGGTTTTTAAATTAGATCATCATATTGTTGCCTTGATATTGGAAAATAAAACTATCCAATATAGGTCACAGGGTGCTATTCTCGCACAGAATTAATGAGTTTACCACGGTTGTACCTTCTTCTTGAGCTAACGGCCTTCCCGTTGAACCTGTTTACAACCACCAGAATATGATCCAATTTCAGAGGAGTTAGGGATTAATGAGTGAGACCAAATATAGCGGCTTGGCGAAAAAGATTGCGCCGGCAAAAGGAAAGCTAGGTGTTTTATTGCCAGGAATGGGAGCGGTGAGTTCAACACTTATCGCGGGAGTCTTTCTGGTGAATGCGGGGCATGCCAAGCCTATCGGGTCGGTGACGCAAATGTCACGAATCCGTCTGGGTAAAAGAGATAACCCACAATATCCCTTCATTAAAGATTTCGTTCCTCTTGCAGGTTTGACCGATATCGAATTTGGTGGATGGGATATTTATGAGGAGGACTGCTATCAGGCCGCTCTGACTTGCGGTGTGATCGATAAGCAGGAGCTTGATCTGGTCAAAGACCAGCTTGAAAAGATAAAACCCTGGTCGGCTGTGTTCGACCCGTCTTTTGTGAAAAACCTGACCGGAACAAATATAAAAAGCGCTCCCAATAAAATGGAGTTGGCTAAACTTTTGATGAAGGATATGGAGAACTTCAAAAAAGAAAAAGGCCTGGACCGACTGGTGATGTGCTGGTGTGGATCGACGGAAGCTTATCAGGACTGTATGGACGATGAAGCTTTTCAAACTCTGGATGCGTTTGAGGCGGCCCTGGAAAACAACCTTGCTAGCATTCCTCCTTCAATGATCTATGCCTATGCGGCACTGAAAATGGGGGTTCCCTTTGCCAACGGTTCTCCAAACCAGACCGTGGATTTCCCGGCTCTGGTTGAACTATCTATAAAAAACAACACTCCTATCGGAGGCAAAGACTTTAAAACCGGACAAACCCTGATGAAGACCATTGTGGCTCCAGGGCTTAAGGCCAGGATGCTGGGGCTTGATGGCTGGTTCTCCAGCAACATTCTGGGTAACCGTGACGGGGAAGTGCTGGATGACCCGGACTCGTTTCGATCCAAAGAGGTCAGCAAAGGGTCGGTTTTAGAAAGTATCTTGCAGGACGATCTTTACCCAGATCTTTATGGTGACTACTATCATAAAATCCGCATCGAATATTATCCGCCAAGAGGGGATGCCAAAGAAGGCTGGGATAATATCGATATCAAAGGTTGGTTGGGTCAGAAAATGCAATTGAAAATCAATTTTCTTTGCCGCGATTCTATTCTTGCCGCACCCGTAGTTCTCGATCTGGTCTTGTTCCTCGACTTGGCGCAACGAGCAGGCATGAGAGGCGTGCAGGAATGGCTGTCATTTTATTTTAAATCTCCCCAATGCAGACCAGACCTTAAACCGGTGAACTCTCTCTTTGACCAAGACGAGAAACTCAGAAACACCTTGAGAATTATTATGGGCGAAAAAGTCATAGACCACTCCGGCCTGGATTATTACGAAAACAAAGGCTAACCGCCACTTGGCGTGGGGCCAGCTTACGGCAAACGCTCGGTTCCCTCACGAGCCGCTAAAACTAATAACTTCCCCTGCGTAAGTCGCAAAAGACTAAACATAAATTCCCCTCCCTTCATAGGGAGGGGTAAGGGGAGGGTTGGATGATGAATTTCAGCAAAAAAATCCACACTCCTCCAGCCATCAAGCCCTCAGACTATCGTGCTTGAGCCCTCATGAGAGGGGAGGGTCAATGAAAAATCTCGGTGTTATACAAAGCTCCCCTTGATAGGCGGATTGAGGGCTTGCCTTGCGCTCTCCGATTATTGCCAAATTTGAATTTAGCATCTAGGGCTAACTCATTCTTAGTCTTCGTGTCCCTCATGAGTTATGCTCATTCCTCATACACCAGAAATGAGCATAACTCTCCTTTATATTTACCAACCCGAAACACGCACATACTGGTGAATTCAAACTTCGCATTGCCTTTATCAATATGAAACGACATTTGCTCAGTTTCTTCTTCTTTAAATTGGTTGGCTGATAGTGCTGTGTAAATCCCAATTCTATGGGATTCCTTTATATGCTTTTCGCAGAATAACTTTTGCGCTTTATGTTTTTCGGGGAAAGCTTTTTGGAAAGCAGTTTCATTTATAGTAGAAATCTTTTGCAGGGTTTCCCATCTATCGTGGTTCTCCTTTGCCCAACCTGATAAGCCTATCTCACCAGTAAAACTATCCCTCTTGTATCCTAATGATAGTGAGTTTAGTTCCTGCCCCTGCGCTAACTCGTTCCATTCACCCGTTTTTTCATTTTTGGTATAAAAAGAATTGGCAGTGCGGAGTTTATAATCTCTCCCTTCTTTCCATCCATATTCCTTTTCCAACTTCTTCTTATCAACTGGGCCAGAACAATCCGCTCTCATAGTGGTTGTATCGTCTATGGATAAGAGAGTTTTTTTGATTTCTTTAAAGTCATTATCCTTGTAGCCATTCTTTATACATATAAGGAAGGGTTCATTCTCATCAGATTTAGTTTTAGTCGGTCTAACAATTTGGAAATCTTTTGAGTAGGAAATAACCTTACGATATGTTTTGGAGGTAGGAAACAATCCATTCCACTTATCAAATATTTTCTTTTCGCTATGTTCTTTATCTGCAATAAAAGTTTTCATCTTAAAGGCCTTATAACATTTCCATAAATAGTTTCATCCACCCATCATTTTGTAGAGAACATAAAGAACAAGTACTACTACCATAAGAATTTTTTTATTTGCATCTAATTTCATTATAAACCTCCATATACTGTGGCTTCAAAAGGGGGGCTACCTCTCCGGGGCACGAAAGTTTCGGAAGGGGACACCACGAAGTCACCACTTGACTACAACTTGCACGAAAACACCAGTTTATACGCAAATCTAATTCTGAAGATGGAAGCATATAATAAGGGAGACTATGTGAGGATGTTGGATTTTACGGAATGGAAGGAAACCCTTCGACAAGCAATCGAATTGCTTCCAACTTGAATTCTTTGCTGAAACTCCTGCATTGGTTTCCCATAAACACACCTCCAAATATATATTATCCATACTTTTCAATGTGTCCACTTTATCGGGGGAAGATCAATGAGTCTTTGTAGGCAAAGTGTAGACAGTTTTCGCTTTAGAAATTAGAAAATCCGTCTTTCAAGCTATCCAATTTTTTGGAAGAAGGCCACCCCTACCAAAGCAGACGGCAATTTCACATCCACGCCAACCTTGACAAACATTGTCAAAATTTGCCATTATAGGAGAAAAGGAGGTTTTTAATTATGGCAACTATGAATGTTTCTTTACCTGACCCTATGAAGGCATGGGTGGAGTCCCAGGTTGATGGTGGGCAATATGGCAATACGAGTGATTATGTGCGCGATCTAATTCGTCGCGACCAAAATGACCGTGAGCAAACCAAAGCATTGCAAGAAGCAATCACCAAAGGCCTTGAAAGTGGTATCAGTGATCGAACAATGAAAGATATTTTGAAAGCAGCCCGGTCAAAGGTAAAATCGGCCAAGCATGCAGTATAAGACCACGCCCGAAGCTGATAATGATCTGGTCGGCATTTATGTCTACGGCTTCAAGAATTTTGGAGAGGAACAGGCCGAAAAATATTTTTCAGAATTGGAGGACTGCTTTCAACTTCTCAGCGAAACACCCTTAATCTGTCGGGAACGAACTGAATTTACTCCACCGGTTCGCATCCACCCTCATGACCGTCACCTTGTTATCTATGTGATCCGGGGTGACCTGATTTTAATTGTTCGAATTCTCCATGACAGTATGAACCTTCCGCAGCATCTTCCAACAACTTGAAACAGGCAAACGTCTTTTCTTAGCTACAAGCTGAATGAGCCTCACCCCTTTTCTGTACCGGTCGCACTCAAGAAAATTCGGTTATGATTGCCGTCCTCACTTGCCGACCTTTCGACAAACTCCCAAGGGGTTAAGTTGACCCGCTGTCATTAAAAACTTTGATAAAGCTACTCTCAACTAGGCTCCATTTTTTATTTATTAGCAATTATAGGGAGGGGTAAATCTGGTTCGCATTAGGGGGAACTGTATTTGATCGTTGAAAATATTGGCTTTATTTGCTTGACAATCATTATTGATAACATTATGGTGAATGTTAGTTGCAGGGTAAATCTTATTTTTTGGTTTATTGTGTAAGCGAAGGGACACCAGAAAATAAGGCATTGAGGACTTTTTTTTGGAGGCAAGGCGCGTTATGTTCTACGAAGTCAGGATTTTCGACGCCAAAGGAGAGCTGAAAAAAGTTTTATCCCCAAAAAGGTTGAGCAACCGGTTTTGGAAGAGCGGTGAACAGAATTTGATCGATTTTAGTGATAAGGAGAGTTCGTCCTCAGGCTGGGATCGTAAAAAACCTGTGGAAGATGAGTATCAACTGGAAGATCGTTGATTAAAAATGTTTTAACGAATTATTTTCAAGTTGAAATGGTGTGGGGCGTATGCTCTATGCCATTTTTTTTGCCTGAAACGTGGGTGTTTCGCGGTATTATTTTTTTTCGCCCTGTTTATCTGCTGCCGATTCCCCTATAATCCCAGTTTTGGAGTTGGACAAGATTTAAACCGATTTTACGAGTTAATTTATGTACATCACGACTGCAGATCAGTTAAAGGAATTTTGCGAAAATATTCAGTCTGCTGAGGTTCTGGCTGTAGACACTGAGTTTGTCCGGGAAAGAACTTATTTCCACCGTATCGGGCTGATTCAGGTGGGCGGTGGCGAGCATTTTGCTGCCATTGACCCTATTGCGCTCCCGGACTTGACTCCATTGCTGGAGTTGTTTAAAGACCCGACAAAAATAAAAGTCTTTCATGCAGCCAGGCAGGACCTTGAAATCCTGGTACGCCTGTGCGGACAGGTAATCCCTCCTGTATTCGATACCCAGATCGCCGCCGCTCTGGTTGGGTGGGGGACTCAGATATCTTTCGCAAAAATTGTCCACAAAGCTTTGGGGAAAAAGATTCATAAGTCAGAAACTTATACCGACTGGTGTCGCCGTCCTTTGAGCGATAGCCAGATCGAATATGCCATTGATGATGTCCGTTACCTGATGCCGGTGTATAACAAATTGATCGAACGATTGAAAAAGATGGATCGTTTGGACTGGGTAAAGGGAGAAGTTCTGGCCTGGGAAGACCCAAAAACATTTGCTCTGCCAGACCCGCAAACGCGATTCATGAAAATTAAAAACCTACGAAGCTTGAGACCCCGGAACCTGACAGTGCTTCAGGAAATTTCCGCCTGGCGAGAAGGGGAAGCGGTCAAGAGAGATTGCCTGGCCAAAGCTATCATCCGGGATGAAACGTTGCTGGAAATTGCCCGTAAAATTCCGAGGGATGCAAAAACACTCTCCAGAATTCGTGGTTTTTATCAAAAGGAACTGAGTAAAGGCGGGGCGTCTATTTTGGCTGCAATTGCAACGGCGATGGATGTTCCAGAAGCAGACCTTGTTGAACTCCCGGAAAGTAATGGGCACGCTACGACCCGAGGCGTGGAAGAATTGCTTGCGGCTTATGTGCAGATACGATCTGAAGAGTTGAAGATTGAGCCAAGTATTCTGGCAGACCGAAAGAAGATTCACAGTTTTGTGACCCACTTTGAGCAAAAGGAAGATATGGAGGAACACTTCCTGTTTCAGGGGTGGCGAAAAAAGTTAATAGGCGCTCCCATGTTTTCTTTGTTGAGTGGCAAGGTGGGGCTTAAGATTGACCCTTCCGGTCAAGTTCGTTTGATAGATTCGTAAAATCAGTTTGCTTTCGCAGAGGACATCTTTTCTTTCCAGATTTTATATTCTTCCGATTGTCTCAGGTTGTTGAGGTCGGAGTCGCTTTCTATTTGTTTGAATTTCTTAAACCCTTTCTCCACAGCTTGCTTGAGGGCTGAAAGTCCCGGCCCCAGGTTTTCCCTCAAAGAATAATAACAGGAAAAGTTGTAATCAAACAGTGGTTCCTGCGGGAACTGGTTTTGACCTTCCTGAAGCGTTTCCAACGCTTTATCGAAGACCCTGGTTTTCATGTAAGCGGTGCTTATATTAATGAGGGCTTCCTTGAACTTCTTGTTATGATGCAGGGCTTTTTCGTAGCGAATAACGGCCTCGGCATAATTTTCTTCCTTATAAAACTTGTTGCCTTCGTTGTAATGGAAAATTGCCATTCGGCGTTCTCGCTCTTCTTGTGAAAGGTTTGCACCTTCCCCTTTACTACCTTCTTCTTTGTGACTCCCCTCTTTGTGACTGCCTTCTTTCATAGTCAGGGACTTCCCTGAATCGAGTGGGACTGAATTTTGGGCTGGAACAAAATAATCCGTAGCAAGAAAAATGATGAAGGCGGTTACACCCAGGTGGGGCAGGTATTTTGTGGAAGGAGTCATAGTTCTCAGGTCGTTAAAGTGAAGGCCTTTAATTCGTTGGCGGAGCCTAAAACCGGTGCCTGTTCAATTTCAGCACCGTGGGAATAAAGGTTGAAGACACGGGTGCCGGGATTGGCCTTGATGATGTGTTCCAGTGTCCGCAAATAACTATACATGACTTGATCAGTGAGTAGAGAATTACCCTGAACGCATTGTACCAACAGTTGTTTTTTCTCATGGGATTTTTCCCGATGCAGTTTTTCGAGGGGTGTCGTTCTGTCAATTCTGCTTTGAAGTTTCTGGTTGAATTCAGAGTGTCTGGAGTAATAGCGGTTGCCGGAAAAGGCGCAATCCTGGCCGACCAGAAAAACCGGGTCACAACCAAAGTGGATCAACATATCGAGACCCAGGCAGGCGACAGACCCACCTGCTTGCGTAACGCCCTTTTTTTTCATAGCAGCTTCACTATTTTTTGAAAGGCTGTGCCCCTCTTTATAAACCACATATCGTTCACCGTGAAAATTTTTCAACACATTGTGGTTGGCGGTAGGAGTGAAGATCAGCCTTGTTTTCTTTGCGGGATAATCTATGAAGTGAGCAGTGCTATCCAGTTGTGGGTCCAGAGAAAATGTGTAATCCGGTTGAATACCATTGTTCACAAGAATGGGGAAAGTGGTGTCCACACAGGCAATCAAAAACTCTTTTCGAAAACGATGCAGGTGAGGAAGAATAAGATCAAGAGAGGGCCCGGCGCTGACTAAAATTCCTGGCTTGCCTCGGTGCGAGTTTTTTAAGACGTTGACGCCAGGAGAGTCCGTCACGATTTTTTTGTTCAATAAATAATTCGCTTCTTCCAGTTTCCCGAATATTGCTGGAAACCGACGCTCAAGCAATAAAACCTCCAGGGCATTAGTGAGTGAGGGAAAGGTTGGCGGAATGCATTTGAAGGATGGAGCGTGAAACAAAACATCCAATGAGTCCGTATGGTCTTCGGTGATACGTCCCATTTCATAGGCAATTTCACGGGAAACCTTCGCCTCATCGGTTCCAAAAATTAAACGGAAACGCGGGTCGTCAAAAATTCCTGTCTGATCTCTCAATTGCAGGGCCGCTGTGAGAATGTCGAGATTGAGTTCTATCGCCAGAAGGTAGCCGTCGGGGCCGATTTTTTCGAGAATAGTTTTCACGTGGTAACCCAGGCCAAAACCATACAGGCAGACACGGGCTCCGGGTTTTAGTTTTTCGGCGAAAAGAACGGCTTCTCTTTCCGGGTCATAGCGACTATGAAGCAGGGTGTTTTCAAAACGAAGGGTAGGGGCAGATGTTGAAAGCACCGAAACTTTTTCAGAAAAGGTTTCAGTGAGGCTTACCGGCTGGGAAGTGCAGGCCTTCAATGACTGGATGTTTTTTTCGAAGAAATGATTGTCCAACAGGGCGTCTCCGTATTGCATCGTAACCATCATATCACCAATTGACTTGCAATCGTTTCCGAATTGCTTTAAAAAAATGATCGGACCCTCCTCGAATATATGAAGGATTTTCATGTCTGTTCCCTCTCAAAAAATAGTGCCGCAAATTCGTGTTCTTTCTGACGATCTGGCTAACCAGATTGCCGCTGGGGAAGTGGTGGAACGTCCCGCTTCCGTGGTCAAGGAACTTGTTGAAAATTCAATTGATGCCGGGGCGACCTTGATTCGGCTGGATATTGAAGGCGGAGGGAAGAAGAATATCCGTATTATGGATAATGGCATGGGCATGGCACCGGAAGAATGCCTGTTAGCTTTTTCCCGCCATGCTACCAGCAAAATTTCCCGGTTTGAAGATCTTGAGAGCATCCAGTCCTTAGGGTTTCGCGGTGAAGCCCTGCCCAGCATCGCTTCGGTTGCCAAAGTTCGTTGCACCAGCGCCCGCAGCGAAAGTGAAGGCGGCAAGTTGATCGTTGTGGAAGGCGGCGAGATTTTAGAAAAAAGGGATGTGGCTTGCCCCAGAGGAACAACACTTGAAGTGGCGCAACTATTTTATGTGACTCCCGCACGCAGTAAATTCTTAAAAGGCGACTCCACAGAGTTTTCACACATCACTCAGGTGGTGACACAACAGGCACTGGCTTATCCGAACATCCAGTTCCACTTAACCCATAATGGTCGTGAAGTGATCAACACTCTGCCCACCGATCAGTGGCATTACCGGATTGCTGAGTTGTTCGGTCCCGATCTTGCCAAATCTCTGATAGAGGTTGAAGCACAATCGGGGGACTATCAGTTGAAAGGTTTTGTGTCGAGCCCTGTTTATACCCGTTCCAGCCGGAGTGCCCAGTATTGTTTTATCAACGGCCGTTTTGTGCGGGATAAAGTCATTCTGCATGCCACCCAACAAGGCTACAGTCACCTGTTGCCCAAGGGTCAGCACCCGGCGATGTTCCTTTATTTGACGATGGACCCCAAATTGCTGGATGTGAATGTACATCCATCCAAGGCAGAAGTTCGCTTCGCGTTTCAACAGGATGTGCATCAGTTTGTGGCTCATGGTGTTCGCGCCGCACTGGAAAAAAACCAGCAAGTCGATCTGACTGAACGCGATGCAACAGACAACCACATTCATGAGTCTTCTCATTCATATTCACCGCGTCCGAACTATCAGGCACCGCAGTGGGCAGATAAATCCCATCCCCCAGTGCAGGGCGACCTGTCACATGCTTTGAGAACCATGCTGAGGCCAGAAGACTCGGCTCCATCATCGCAGCAGGTCACCTGGTTCGACAAAGCCCCAACGCCGGTCGCTAACCTGATCTATTCGGAGTTCGAGCCTTTGGGCCAGCTGGACCGGTCTTTCATCATCATGCAGGGCAAACAAGGGATACTGGTGGTCGATCAACATGTAGCCCATGAAAGAATTTTATATGAACGGTTTCGCGGTGCTGCTAAAAACCGTAAAGTAGAAGTGCAGAAACTATTGTTTCCTCTTCCCATAGAACTTTCTCCCGAAGAAACAGAAGTGTTGGCTCCGCACCTGACACGCTTGCTCGAGCTCGGATTAGAACTGGAATCGTTCGGCAAGAATGAGTTTTTGCTCCGCTCAGTTCCGGCAATACTAAAAAACGGAGATCACGAAAAACTCATACGGGAAACGATTGAAGCGCTCCCCAGGGAAGCGCATGATGATGTCCTCAATGATAAATACGAAGACGTGTTAATCATGATGTCGTGCCGCAATGCCATCAAGGTCAACCACACTCTCAATCTGGATCAGATAAGAAAACTGATCTCTGATCTGGAACAGACCTCCATGCCCTACACCTGTCCGCACGGAAGACCCATCTCCCTGCTGTTCGATATGGACGACATCCTGAGAAAATTCCTCAGAAAGTAACCCGCTAACCGGGCAACGCCCGGTGGTAACGGGGCGGTGACGCTGGCGCGACCGCCTAAAGCATGGGGCCAGTCCCCCCCTGACAAGGGCAACCCCTCTAGCCCCATCGAACAAAACCCTGAAGGTCAATCACCCCGACCCTCTTTAAAAAGAGGGAGCAGGTCTCTCCTTAAGCCGAGAAAAACTTTTGTTTGGCAGTAAGAGCTATTGCAGTCGGCACCACGCCGAGTGGGCAGTGCCAGCTCAAGTGTTGGCTTTGTTGGGTTATGGCTCGATATCAGAAATGGGGTCTTGTCGTATAAATCCATTTTTTAAAGCGTATTGAAGGAGCTCTGAGCTATTTTTAAGTCCCATTTTCTCCAGAATGTTGGACCGGTGAGTGCTGATAGTCGTTATGCTTAACGAAAGCTCATCCGCAATATCCTTGGTTTTTTTTCCTGAGACGATCATGGAGAATACTTGAAATTCCCGCGTGGAAAGGTGTTCATGCTGAAGTTTTTCGACATCACGGTTGAGTTCCGCTATCACTTTTTCGGTGAGCGAGGGGCTGATGAACTTGCCACCCGAAGCCACCGCACGAATGGCCTGGCACAACTGGTCCGGAGCGCTGGATTTAGTCAGGTACCCGGAAGCACCTGCCTTGATCAAGCGTATGCCATAATGCTCCTCGGGAAATATGCTTAGCATCAGGACATTTAGTTTTGGATACAAGGATTTTAACTGGACCATCACTTCCCATCCATTTTTCTTCGGCATTTCGATGTCGAGCAGGACCACATCCACGACCAGATCTTTGATGCGTTGCAGCACCTGATTGCCGTCCTCCGCTTCACCAATCACCTCCATATCGGGGTTCTGGCTGAGAATATGTTTCAGACCTTGCCGCACGACAAAGTGGTCGTCTGCAATAAAAACACGGATTTTATTATTTGCTGGAATCATGTTGTTCCAAAAGGTATGGTCATCCGCATCCGAGTGCCTTCACCTGGGTTTCCGGTTATGTGGAATTGACCGTTCAGAAAGTGAATCCTCTCACGAATTCCCAGAAGGCCTAGTGATTTTTCATTGAATATTTCACTGGAAACAATACCCCTGCCGTTGTCGAAGATTTCCAGGGACACTTGTTGTGCGTCCATCTGCAATTCAATCACAACTTTGTCAGCACCAGAATGTCGAGAGATGTTTGTCATCGCTTCCTGAAAAATGCGGAACACCGTGATCTTTATTTCCCGGTTCAGTACGATATTGGTAGGGGGCCATTGCAGTTGACATTGAATGCCGGTTCTTTTTTCGAATTCGGATGTCTCCCAACGCACCGCTTCACCCAAACCCAACACATCCAGAATCTGAGGTCGCAGTTCTGTTGCAATTCGTTGGACGGACTTGATTGTATCATCAATCAATTTGTTCATACCATCCATGCGCTGTCGGGCTATGTCGGGGACAGAAGGCAAATCGTTGTTCAAGCAGCCTAATTCCATTTTCAGTGCTGTGAGAGTCTGTCCCAGTTCATCATGCACCTCCCGCGCGATGTTGGCTTTTTCTTCTTCCCGAACTGTTTGCAACTGGTTGCTCAACCCTCGTAATTGTTCTTTCGATTTGAACAATCGATCTTCCGTTTCAATATGTCCCTCGATTTCCATTTCCAGTTTTTCTTTGCCTTGGTGGAGGGCTCGAACCACGCTATCCCGGAAATATTCGAATCGGTACAAGGCCAGACCGATGACCAGAAAAATGATACAGCAGACAATTATTAAGATGTATTGGGTGACCTTGAAATATTTCAAGTCAATGGAGATGAGTTCCATCAGACGAAATTTAATTTGATCAGCATTTTTTGTGAATGTGGAATACATTTTGTCATAGCGGTAATCAATGGGCGAGCCTGTTAAGGAAGTTTCACGGTGAGACAGCCGATACTGGGCAATGGTTCTGAATTCCTTTAGCTCTTGAATGACCTTTTTCACCATATTCCGTATTTCCATGTCTTCCAGAGGGATGATGACTTGCTCTGCATATTCCCCTCCTTCCAACATGGCTTGCGCATTCTTCCCTGCTCTATCCAGAGCTTTTTCTACATCTTCCATTCTTTTTGTTGTGTCCCCGGCTAAAATTTCTTCTACCCACATATGAGCCACGGATACGTTGAGTTTGATCTCGGTGTCGGCATTAATATGCGGTGCGTAAACCGTGATCATTTCCAATCCCTTTTGAAAACTAAAAACCACGATCCCGATTACCATGAGCAATAAAAAAAACAGGGCAATTGGAATCCGGCGAGAAATGATTCCCCAATTCGGGTTGGAATAAAATGGAACTGGAGCCTCCATTTTGGTGGCAACATCAGCAGGCATGTTCATTATTCAGTAAAATTAATGAGTGTTTTTTTCAGAGTAAGTCATTGACTCATCTTCTGCAATCCAAATTACCATGAAATAAAGAGTGTAGTGAAAGGGTCGCATTAATACTTGCCGTGTTTATTAACGCATTGGCATGGTGACAAAATACCAGGCAGCGATGCTGAAAAAATAACCCAGGGCGATAGCCGGCACCCATTTCAAATGGCTCATGAAGGTATAGTGTTCGCGGGCAACTCCCATGACAGCAACGCCAGCGGCAGAACCAATGGATAAAAGGCTTCCCCCTGTTCCTGCTGTGAGAATTATGAGCAACCATTGATCAAGACCCATGGAAGGATCCATTTTAAGAACTGCGTACATAACTGGAATATTGTCCACAATAGCTGAAAATACTCCGATAAGAACATTGGATAGAGTGGGTCCCATTTGTCCATAAACAACCTCACTGGCGATAGCGAGATAACCAATGTATTGTAAACATCCAACAGCGGTTAGTACCCCGAAAAAGAATAGCAGGGTGTCGAACTCTACTCCTTCGATCTTGCGGAATATGTCAAAGTGCCCTTTTGTTTCCTGCGCACGGCCTTCTACCGTTGAGGTTAAATAGCCCTGCTGACTCTGGCGCTTTAGATAATGCCCAAACACCATTAGGGCTCCCATTCCCAACATCATCCCCATAAATGGCGGTAAACCTAGAAACTGATGAAAACTGACAGCTGTGGCAATCGTTGAAATACCCAGAGCAATGACGACTTTGGCACCAGGTTTCATATGAACAATCTCATTCGATCCTGATGGTTTTTCGTTGGGAACAAACGGATGCATGATTAAGGCTGTGACAAGCCAATTGACCGTAGAAGGGATTACCAGGTAGATAAATTCGTTAGTCTGGATTTTTCCAGATGTCCACACCATTAGAGTGGTGATATCTCCAAAAGGACTCCAGGCTCCACCTGCGTTGGCGGCGACGACAATATTAATGAAAGATAATACAATAAACTTTTTATTTCCCTCGCCGACAGCCACTGTAACGGTGGCCATCAGCAAGGCACTTGTCAGGTTGTCTGCCATGGGTGACAGGCAAAAGGTGATTCCACCCGTCGCCCAGAACAATTGCCTGAAACCCAATCCTTTGTTCAAAAGCCAACTACGGAGAGCTTTGAAAACATTTCTTTCGTCAAGAGTGTTGATATAGGTCATGGCGGCGAGCAGGAAGAAGAAAAGCTCGCCAATTTCAGCAATGAGCTCTTTGACATAGTGATGAGAGTGGGGGGTTCCATGACCTGCCTCAAAAATTCCAACCAACATCCACATGAGACAGCCGCCAACCACTACGGGCTTCGATTTTCTCAGATGAGTTTTTTCTTCAAAAATAACAAACGTGTAAGCAATGAGGAAAATGAGTAAGGCGGAAATACCTGCCCAGGACGAATTCAGCATATCGTTCATAAAGTGACTTTGGGAGAGTGTTGGCTGGGTTGTATTACAAGCTTAATTAGCATATTGCTCAAGAAACATGGTTTTGCGGTTGAATTTGAAAAAGGGCTGGCTCAGGCGGAAAGCCTGCGCTTTTTTGCCGTGAGAACACATCCTGACTATATTTATCACCTTCACCGATGAAGCTCACAGAAACCAACCAGTGCATCTGCACATTCTTGCAGGTCAGTAAACACACATTCCTCTGAAACGACATTAGGGATAGTTTTGAGTTTATGAAACATGTTCCTCGGCTCTGGATGTATGTTGATAAGCATGACATCAATACCCTTCGCCTTTAAATCTCGGATAACCTCCTCCAGAGCATACAAGCCAGTCTGATCTATATAATAGACCCGAGCCATATCGAGGATAAGCACCTCAGCATTTGTAATATTCCGAGAAATTTCCTCAAAAGCCGATGCAAACCCAAAAAATAATGGCCCTTTTATATTTTTAACGTACACATTTTTCGGAAGATCCACCGGGAAATCGATATGTCCAAAAAACGGTTTGTCTTGCTCGTCCAACGCCATTTTATCTAATGGGGTGACCTGAGTTCCCTTTTCACCAATGTCACCCATACGCTTCATGAATATCAGACAGGCAAGCATGACGCCGACTTCCACCGCTTGGATCAGGTCGACAAATACTGTCATGAAAATGACGATCAGCATAACAACGGCTTCACTTCTTGCAATATGGGGTAAAGCCTTGAGCCCCTTATAATCGAAAATATCAAACCCAATAGTGATCAGTATGCCCGCCAGCACCGCTAGCGGAATCAGTGCTGTGTAATGACCCAGACCGAGTAAAACGGCTAGCAAAAATGTTCCGTGTGCCACCCCACCCATTCGGGTACGCGCCCCGGTAGTGGTGTTGATAACGGAGGTCATTGTCGTGCCCGCTCCTGGTATGCCGCCAAACGCGGATGAAACGATGTTGCCTATGCCTTGCCCAATTAATTCCTGATTGCTGTTGTGCCGGGTCTTGGCGATCTTATCGACGACGATGGAAGTCAGCAGGGAGTCCAGGCATCCTAGTATCGCCAGCGTCAGGGCCGGAGTGAAGATGACCTCCCAGTCACGGAACGAAACATTCAGGAATGCGTCAAGACGAAATTTTGGCAGACCTTCAGGGATATCTCCGATGAGGGGCACGTTCCAATGTAATAGATTAGCAAGAATACTGACGCTGATCAGCGCCAACAAAGAACTCGGTACCCAGTGATTAAAACGCGGAAACAATTTGGGCATTATATACACCATCGCCACGGTGAGCATTCCCAGGACAAACGTATGAGCGTTGATACTATTCAATGCATGGGGTAATTGCATAACGATTTGTAGAAACTTCTTGGGAGAATCCTGGCCTATGAGTGGAAACATTTGTAGAAGAATAGTGATGATGGCAATTCCTGTCATGAACCCGGAAACAACCGGATACGGAACATACTTCACATAACTTCCAAAATGGAGGACCCCGAATATAACCTGAAGTACACCTGCGAGAAGGAATGTGGCAAGAATCACTCCCAAAGCAGCCTCCACAGAGCCTGAACGTTCAATGGCATGTGCCACCACCAGAGTAGCTATGACCGTCATTGGGCCAGTGGGGCCACTGATCTGTGTCCGAGTTCCGCCAAATACACTGGCGAATACCCCCAGTGCAATGGCACCATATAAACCAGCTATTGCGCCGAGACCCGACTGCACTCCAAAAGCCAAGGCTAGCGGCAGAGCTACAATCCCAGCCGTTATGCCACCTGTGACGTCCCCTTTTAAACTACTGGTATCAAATTTAAACAAGCTCATATTGATTATTCTAAAAATAGGATTAACAATTCATACATAAATAACATCACCACTCCAAATTGATCTGCCGGTTGGAGTCGGGTTTTTATCATCGACTATGAGTGTCAGTATAGCTCGCGCACTTGGTAATGATAATCCTGATATAAACGAAATTTCTTTTAATATATGTGTAATCTGACAACCAACTTATTCGAGCGAATTGTAGGAATTCTCTTACAGGCGGTAGCTTGTTTCTCGGGGTGGGGTAAGCAAATTGGGCTACTATTTATAGAGAAATAAAGTGCCTAAACCAATCTCTATTAATTAGCGGGTTGGGCTTTGTTATCGGGCCTGGATTCACGGCCCGTTAGCCGCGGACGGTAATACTTTTTATGCTCTTCGCGAGTTTTTTTAGTTTGACAGCAGTCTGTTCTTTTTCCAGTTTACGGGGGATTTTTTTTGTGCCGGTGAGCTTTGATCTGCGAGTGTTGTTAAACACCCACTCCAGATCCAGCAGGAACTTTTCTCGACCGCCAGGGTTGGCTTTTCGGAACAAGGTGAGCAGTTTTTGTTCGTCTTTGTTATTGGTCACGAGGTTATCGTTCAGATAACCTTTGAGCATCATGCGTCCTTCTTCAAGACCTCCACCGATTACTTCCGGGTTTTGGATTATGGATTGAGGTTTTTTCTGGTCTGGAGTGTCTAAGTCTTCGGGGATGATTTTAGTGGTCAGGAGCCGGTCTAGCGACACATTCCCCAGCTTGGCTAGTTTGACCATTACCGAGACGGGCGCATCTCTTTCCCCCGCTTCGTACCGGACATAGGTTCTGAATCCGATTTCGAGGACTTCGGAAAGGGCCATCTGGGTGCAATTGATTTTTTTTCGGAGAGTTTTTAAATTTTCAGAAAGAATTGTCATGATTTTCGAACCGGGTGAATAAACCAGAATCAGGCCAGCTCAATACCGTTTTTCTTTAAAAACTTATAGGCTTCATCAATCCAGAAGCGTTCTTTTTCGAGTTTGTAGTCGGGCAGATCTTTGGAAGATCCAACGATACTTTTCATGTAGTCGATAGCTTCCTGTTTTTTGCCTCTTTTATCGAGAAGCTGGGCGTAGTGGTAATAAGCTTTAAAAAAGTGGAAAGAGTTTATGACTTCGCGATAGGTTTCCAGAGCTTTTTCTTCATTGCCGGCCAAACGATAGCTTTCGGCCAACCCAAAAATCGCATTGCCATAGTCGTATTTCTTTTCAATGGCGGTCAGTTTCTCGAGAGCAACGGCGGCTTCTTCGTATTTGTTTAATCCATGAAAGCATTTAGCCAGACCATAACGGGCTTCCAGCATTTCCGGGTCACGTTGGATGGCTTCCTCAAATTGAGGAATGGCCTGGTCGAATTTTTTCTGCTCGATATAGGCCTGCCCCAGTTTTTCGTAGTGATAGGCTTTGTGGTGTTTTCCGATCAGTTCCTTTAGTTGCAGAGTCTCTTCCGTTTCAACTTCCCTGCGGATGGGAGTGATGGAGGGAGAAGAGCCTGATTTACTGCCGCCGACGCGGTTTTTCACTACAAAAAAGTAAGCAAACGCTCCGACAGGGAAAAGGATGATCATAATGATGATCCAAACAAAATGTTCACGGCGTTGAATGCAGTCCAAACACATCCAGACCATGAATCCGGCCGCAGCATATATGAGTATATCGGTCAAAATAACCCCTTCTTTAAAAAACGAATGGTTGGGTTCCAGATAGGTTTACAAAATACTCGTTAGCCTTCAACGACTCTATTAGTCTCATCGAGAAGAACGACCTGAGCATTATGATTTTCTTGATCTGTGTCCAGCATACCATAAGCGACAACGATGATGCGATCATTTATCTGCGCCAGGCGTGCTGCTGCACCATTGATTGAAAAGATTCCCGACCCGCGTTCAGCGGTTATGACATAGGTGACGAACCGGGTTCCTGAGTTAATGTTAAAGATATGAACCTGCTCAAGAGGTAGAATGCCGACTCTTTCCAGCAGATCTTCATCAATGGCGATACTGCCTTCATAGTCAATTTCCGTTGCCGTTACCCGGGCACGGTGGAGCTTGGATTTAAGCATAATTCTTTGCATCAGAACTCCTCGATAATGCAATTATCAATAAGCCGTGACGTTCCGACTTTCACCGCGAGGGCGATCAGTGTTCTGCCACAGACTTGTTCTTTTTCCTTGAAGTTTTTTGGGTCACAAATGGAAATATAGTCGATTTCTACTCCTCCTTTTTCTAACAGGCATTGCCGGATTGAATTGCGGATCACTTTTGCCGATGTGGTTCCCTGCCGGATATTGTCGCGCGCTTGCTGAAGGGAGCGTGATAAAAACAGCGCGGTTTGCCTCTCTTGATCTGACAAATAGCGGTTTCTGGAACTCATGGCAAGCCCGTCGATTTCTCTTACAATGGGGACACGGATGAGGACAACATCGAGGTTTAAATCCTGAATCAAGGTCTCGATGACGGCAAGCTGCTGCCAGTCTTTTTCGCCAAAATAAGCGTTATGGGGCTGAATGATGTTGAACAGCTTTAAAACTACTGTGCTGACCCCAGTGAACAAGTCGGGCCGACTTGTTCCGCATAAATGTTCGGTGATGTCCTGCACTTGCACATAGGTTTTGTGGCCCGCCGGGTACATTTCCTCTTTGGTCGGGTGAAACAGAACGTCGACTCCCACCGCCTCCAGCTTTTCGATATCACTCTGCAACTGGCGCGGGTAAGTGCTCAGGTCTTCATCAGGGCCAAATTGGACGGGATTGACAAAAATACTGACCACGGTTCGGTCGCAGGTTTCCAATGATTGTTTGACCAGAGTCAGATGGCCTTCATGGAGGCACCCCATGGTCGGCACAAACCCTATGGTCAGGCTCTTTTTCCGAAATGATAGAGCAACCTCTTTCATTTCGGAAATGGAGGATACTTCTTGCAAGGTTTTAGTTTCTGTTTCCATCATTGACTTGTTTTAGTTTTGCCTGCTTTGAATGGTAGGTGTGTTCCTGCCCTGGAAATGTTTCGGTTCTGACTTCTTGTATGTATTTAGCAACTGCATTTTTCAGGCTATCAGCCAGTTGAGCGTATTGTTTTACAAATTTGGGAACGAAGTCCTGATTCAATCCGAGAAGGTCATGAAGAACCAGAATTTGCCCGTCACATTTCGCTCCGGCTCCAATACCAATGGTGGGCAGTTTTAGTTCTGCGGTGATTTCTTCTGCGAGTTCACCGGGAATGCCTTCAAGAACCAGAGCAAAGATGCCAGCACTTTGCAGGTCGCGTGCATCTTGCTTGATTTGCCGGGAGTCGAGATAGTTTTTGCCCTGTACTTTATAGCCGCCAAACTGATGGACAGATTGCGGGGTCAAGCCAATATGGCCCATGACCGGAATTCCCGCCTGAACTATTGCCTGAACCCTGTCTGCCATGCGGGCTCCGCCTTCGAGTTTGACAGCAGATGCGCCACCTTCCTGAATCAGACGACCCGCGTTTGTCACCGCTTGTTCAACGGAAACCTGATAGGACATGAAAGGCATGTCGCCCACCACCAAAGCGCGTTGGGCACCCTGCTTAACAGCGCGGGTGTGGTCGATCATATTTTCCATGGTCACCGCGAGGGTGTTCTCATGGCCGAGAGAAACCATTCCTAATGAATCTCCCACGAGAATGATGTCTAAGTCCGTTGCATCGAGAAGTTTGGCAAAACTGTAATCGTAAGCAGTCAGGGCGGTGATTTTTTTTTCTGAATTTTTTCTCCCTGAAATTTCAGGGACGGTGACAGGCCTGGTATCCATGATTTTTTATATGTGAAGGATAAGGCTTGAGTCAAACGGGGGAGGGGGGAATCAAAAAGTGAAACCATCGGCAAATGCCGCAGGAGAAGTTCCGTACTTAAGGAGAACGCGTGGAAAAAATTTTAAGGCCCCAGTGGGGTCCCCGAATTACGCTCGCCTTGATTTATGAATCTCACTCCGTCCCGGTCCGTTAGGATCCAAGCGGGTTATAATATTCTCTACCTATTTTATGACTGTTGATCTTGTTAATCAACTCTTCCAGGTCACATTTTTTTTCAACAAAGTCGATCTCATTGGTATTTATGACCAAAAGCGGTGTGTCGGAATAATAAAAAAAGAAATTATTGAAGGCTTTATTCACCGAATCAAGATAATCGGGGTCCATAAAAGCTTCATAATCCCGGCCTCGCTTGGAAACTCTCTGTAGCAACACTTCGGTGCTGGCCTGCAAAAAAATGACTAAATCGGGTTTTGGAGCTTTCGAGCCGATCAGGTTGAAGATTTGATCGTACAAGCGGTATTCGTGATCTTCCAGGTTAAGTTGGGCAAATATTTTGTCCCGTTGAAACAGATAGTCGATCACAACCACGGAGTTGAACAGGTCTCTCTGCGCCAGTTCCATATATTGGTTGTAACGGCTCAGTAAAAAAAAAATCTGGGTTTGAAACGAGTAGGTTTCCTGGTCCTCGTAAAATTTTGCGATGAAGGGATTGGCATCGTTCTCTTCCAGAATCACCCGGGCGCCATATTGTTGCTCAAGAAGATTGACCAGAGATGTTTTGCCCGCACCTATGGCTCCTTCAACAGCTATGAATCTGGGTTCAATGGTTTGATGGGCCATTTTATTCAGATCAACCGGCTTTGAGCTGATTGAAAATCTCCTTGATGGTGAGTTTCAGTTCCCTGAGGTCCGCAGATTTGACCACATAAGCATCTGAGGCCCAAACTCTAAAATCTTGTTTGTACTGACCATAAGCAGAACATAGTATTATGGGGATATCGCCTTTTTCATCTTTGATTTTTCGCATGACTTCAATCCCGTCCATCCCGGGCATTTTGATGTCCAGAATAATGAGATCAGGGATTTGTTTGTTTAACATTTTCAAGGCTTCCGCACCGGTGGCAGCAAGCGAGACCTTATAACCGTCCTCTTCAAGCTCTTCCTTATACAGAAACCTGATATTTTGTTCGTCATCGACAACAAGAATAGTTTTCATGTTTAGCGGGTTCCAGAAAAAAAAACAAAATAGATTCACCACGACAGAGGGACATTAGTTTTTATAATAATCGGGGCTGTTTTGCAATGGTAAATGGAGATAGACGGTAACCCCTTTACCTAATTGGTTTTCCACCCGAATTGTTCCGCCATGATTCTCTATGATTTTTCGGCAGATGGAGAGTCCGAGTCCGGTGCCGGTATGTTTGGTGGTGAAAAACGGATTGAAAATATTTTCAAAAACTTCCTGGGGAATGCCTCCGCCTGTGTCCTCAACCCGTACTGTGACCATTTTCTGCTTCTGAGCGTATTCTTCCTGAAAGGTTTCAACTCTCAGCAGTCCACCGATAGAGAGGGACTCCAAGGCGTTATAGAACAGGTTTATCAGAACTTGTTTGATTTTCTGCTGGTCGAGGTTCAATAAGGGGATATCTGCTTCCAAGCCTGTTACCAGGTTTATATTTTTTTCATAGAGACCTGCTTTGAACAGATAAAGGACTTCTTCGATCAATTTATTGAGTTGGCATTCTTCCGTTTCGAGTGTGCCGGACTTGGAATAGATCAAAGTGTTTTTGAGTAACCTTTCAAGGCGTTCCACTTCGCTGGAAATAATTCCAGAATAATTAGCGGCTGATTTTAAATCGTCATTATCTTCCCACTTTTGTGCGAGGTTGGTCATTTTATCTTTTAGCCTGCGGGCGAATCCACCAATAGAAACCAGAGGATTTTTAATTTCATGGGCGACTTCTGCGGCCATTTCTCCCAGAGCGGATAGTCGTTCTGCCTGGACCAGTTGTTCCTTCATGGAGAGCAATTCACGGTTGGTGTCCAGCAGTTTGGAGAAAAGCCTGGAGTTTTCGATAACCCAACTGGCGTAAACGGTAAACCGTGTTAAAAACCGCAGGTTTTCTTCGGTGATGGGTTTTTGGTCATAACGGTTATCGACCAGAATGACTCCCAGTACTTCTTCATGCGCGATGAGTGGAACGGTGGCGAATGAGTCGACACCTAACGCATCAATGAACTCCTGACTAACGAGTGGATGTTCTTTGGCTTTTGTTATATTAAATGGTTTCTTCTGTAAGACGGTTTCCGAAAGAATATTGTCGTTGGGAGTGACCGTATATTTTAATCCGCTAACAAAGTTGTGGAACGGGGAGTCTCTGTGCAAGTCATGCTGAGCTTCCTTTATAGCCCATTTTAATAAGTCGCCCTTTTTTTTATCCAGTTCGGTCCAGATTCTCACGGCATCTTCATGCGAGTCTGGACCGAGGCCCATGATTCCTTGCAGTTGACGGTTTTTTTCATCGAGGGTGAACAGCATGGCGCGATTGAATCCTCCCGCTTCTCCCATAGTGATGGCACTGAGGATGATCCACAATCCGTGCTCCAGTTTGAGGGTGGATTGAACCGCCAGGCTGATATCGTACAAAATTCGGGTTTCCTTCAAGGTCATCTGATTCTGGTGGAACTGAATGGCATTTTTCAGACAACCGGTGACCTGACTCGCAATCGTTTCCAAAACAGAAGTTTCTTCAAGACTGAACACCCGCCTTTCTATGCTATGAACATTGATAACGCCAAGAGGCGGGCAATCGGCAAGAATTGGAACGGAAAGCATGGAACTGAATTTTTCTTCCTCGATTTCCGGGAAATAGATAAATCTGGGATCTTGCATGGCCTCGCTCAAGGCCAGGGAAGTTCCCTTTTGGGCAACCCAGCCCGTCACTCCCTGTCCTATGGCGAGATTAATGTGCATGGCTTTTTCAGGTAATCCCATAGAAGCTTTCAGGTGCAGGAGTCCATCCGATTCATTGATCAGATATATGGCGCAGGCATCAATATGCATTTTATTTTTAATCACCTGGATGATTTTCTCCAGAGTTTCATCCAGATCGAGGGTGGAATTGGCGATCCGGGTGACTTCTTGAAGAATTTCCAGGCTGAGACTGCTTTCGGTCATTGAATGAGACTCCGTGTATCAGGAACGAAGGGATTTCTGGTAAAGACGTGAATACTTTTTGGCAGCAAACTCCCAGCTATTGTCTTTAGCCATCCCGTTTAACATCAGTTTTTTCCAGGTTTTGGTTTGGTGAAAGCAGGATAAGGCTTTTTGCAGAGATTTTAGAAAAAATTTTGTTTGTGGGATTTTAAATTTGAACCCGGTGCCTTTTCCCGTTTTATCACTGAACTCCTGAATAGAGTCCTTCAAACCACCGACAGCCCGGACGATGGGGACGGTGCCATATTTCAGGGCATACATCTGGGTGAGCCCACAAGGTTCATAACGGGAAGGCATGAGAAGCATGTCACTGCCTGCCAGAATACGATGCCCGAGAGACTCGTCAAACTTCAATGCTGTTGCAATTTTGCCTGGTCGATTCCTGCTCCATTGTTTAAAGAAGGCCTCGTATTCAGTTGAGCCTGTACCCAGAATCACTAAAGATATATCTAGCTTGTCGAGTGCGTCTTTGGCCGCCACAATCAAATCGATTCCCTTTTGTTGTGAAAGCCGGGTGATCATGCAGAGGAGGGGTGTTTTTTTATTGAGCCGGAGGGAAAATGTTTTGATCAGGTCTTCACGACATTGTTTTTTTTGTGAGAGAGATTTGGGGCCATAATTAGCCGGGATCAAAGGGTCGGTTTTCGGATTCCAGATGGTCTCGTCAACACCATTCAAAATCCCATACAGGCAGTCGGAACGTTTTTGCAAAATCCCTTCCATGCCAAAACCCAGCTCCGGAGTTTGGATTTCATGGCTGTAGGCGGGGCTCACTGTGCTCAAGGTGTCGGCAAATATCAGCCCACCTTTTAAAAAACTGATCTGTCCGTAAAATTCAAGGCCTTCCTCTTTGAATAAAGATTCATCCAGCCCCGTTGCTTTCAAGTGGGAATGGGGGAAGTTGCCTTGATACCCGAGATTATGAATCGAGAAAAGAGTTTTAGTTTGGGAGAACCACGGGTCTTTACGGTAAAGTGATTTTAGATATACCGGAATCAGCCCGGTATGCCAGTCGTTGCAATGGATGATGTCTGGTTTGAAATCGAGACTTTTGACGGCTTCAAGAACAGCTTGAGAGAAAAAAGAAAATCGCTCTACGCTATCAGGGTAATCCGTGCCGGGCTCACCGTAAATATGTTTTCGGTTAAAATAGCCATCGTGTTCAACCAGATAAAGCGGAACCCTGTCAGCCAGTTCAGATTTGAACAATGAGCCTTTTTGATCGTGACCGGGGACACTCAGGTCGATCTTGAGAGATTGTATTTTTCTTCCGGCTTTGGCAGTGCAGGGGTATTTGGGCATGATGACTCGAATGTCGTGTCCGAGTTTTTTCAGGGCTGGTGGCAATGCTCCGCTGACATCTGCCAACCCTCCGGTTTTTGCGAAAGGATAGACCTCGGCAGAGACTAAAAGAATTTTTAGCTTCATGTTTATATCCTTATTGCCCGAATAATTCTGTCGGCTTCTTTATGTATGGTTGATGTCATATAATGTTGTTTTAAACTAATTTGAGAATATCATGCCACCTAAACATTATAGCTTTAAAGTAAAAGGTGTTTTAATAAACGAAAGGGATGACTCTGAGGATGATTTTAGCATCTTCATAACGGCGATGGATGACAATCATGCGGTGATGCTTGTGCGTGAACATTTGAGAAACCATGCGCCAAAAGGACGCTCCATCGTCAAGGGGATAGAAAAGAAGGCGGAATGATATTTGGGGTAGGGGGGAGAATCGGTAAGATGGCCACTAGGCGTACCCCTTGTATGTTTGCAAGGAGGTAATATTGTAGTAATAGTTGTTCCTGTGAG
>JACNKA010000139.1 GCA_014382285.1 Nitrospinota bacterium
CGTCAAAGGAACGCCGCTTGATCATGTTCCCATACACCACATTTGACTATAACTCGATGGAAACTTCCAGAGATACATATTGAGATGGTTAGATTTCATCATAGTCCTGCCAAAGCTCCTTTGTTTGCCAAGGAAGCTTCGATAGTTAACATTGCAAATAGCCTTGCTAACATTTTGGTGCTTGGTAGTAGTGGAGATATGCAGGAACCTGAAATTGAGAGGGAACCATTAGAAATTCTTGGAGTAAATGAGGAAACCTTTTTGAAATTTACAAAAGAAATCAATGAGCAATATCAAGGTACTATTGATGTGATTTTGTGAAAGTTCGACTGAACAAGTTATTTCGATATCTACCAGCTACCGTATTTTAAAACCCAAGAAATATTTTCTCAAATAAGCTTTTGGCCTTTCCCTCCTTCAAGGGTGGAAACTTTTCCCTATAAAACCTCGGCCCTAGACAAGGGGTTGAATATTTGCTCCTCCGGCGAGGAGGTTTTCACTCCCTCCCGGCGGGATCGCCGGTTAGTGCGCTACTGGAAGTTCGGAGAGTTTTTTCTTGGCTTCTTCGTTGAAGGGGTCGATTTCCAGAATTGTTTTCAATTCATTTTCTGCGTCCTGGAATCTCTGGCTTTTTTTGTGGATTTCATAAAGCTTCCAATGCATGGAAAGAAAATCGATGCCCTGGTCTTGCGAAAGTTCAAACACTTTTTGAGATTCATCGAGACGGTTGAGTGCGAACAGCGAATTGCCCAGATTGAAATTGGCAATGGCAAATTCCGGGTTCAGAGCCAGAGCTTTTTTCAGATATGTAATGGCTTCATCAGGGTGTCCCTGTTTGTTCAATGCCGCACCCAAGTTCGAAAGTGCCTGGATGAAATTGGGGTAAACCTGGACGGCTTTTTTAAATAGTCTCACTGCTTCATCGAGTTTTCCTGCACGAAAATAATATCCTCCAAGGTTCGACAAGGCTTCCGGGAAGTCAGGGTTCAGTTGCAGGGTTTTTTCATATTGGACGATGGCTTTTTCGAGCATCCCTAAGTCGCGGTAGGCAACAGCGAGATCGTAATGGGCCAGAACAAAGTTTGAGTCTTTGGCCAGTATTTTTTCAAACTCAGTGATCGCTTTATCAGGGTCTCCCAATCCGTACAGAAAATAATTTCCCCGGTAATACATGGCTTCCAGAGAAGTTTTGTCTTCATGCAAAAGTGTCTCCAGCGAAAAAGCAGTTTTAGAGTCCAAAAATTCCTTGACCGGGTTTATGGGGAGCGCGAGATTGATGGATCGCCCTTCTAGTGTGGCCAATCCTATAACTTGATTAGACTTGTTGACAACGGGGCCGCCGCTGAAACCAGGACCGAATGCAGTGGTTGTATAAATAAAAGGTATTTCGGGGTCGGCCTGAGGGTGGACTCCTAGAACAAAGCCATATGTTTGCACTATTTGGCCTTTATCTTCGTTCACTTGAGCGGAGAGATAGCCCAAGGCACTGGTGTAGTCATAAGACTTCAAGGCGGAGGAATCACCGATTTCAAGAGTGGAATAAAATCCTTCCTTTAGTTTTATGACGGCAAAATCTTTAGCCCGATCAACCTTGAATACTCCTGTTACTTTGGAATGCGAACCATCGGGAAAATGTACGTCAATGGTGTGAGCATCTACCAGGACGTGGTAGTTGGTGACGAGAGTTCCTTCCGGGCGAGCCACAAAACCCGACCCGGTTCCAACGGTTTTTCCGGCCTTGTCTTTTGCAATGAGCAAAGCCACCGCGTTTTTATTGACTTCAAAAGCATTTGCGGCCCCTGAAACGATCAACAAGCCAATGATGAGGCAAATAGTGGGCAGGACTAAACGATTTCGCATATCTTATATTTTCGGCCTAAAAGGCCGTTCTCAATTAAGGGGAAAATTATTTAAGAGATGAATCTATTCTATAAACTGGTTGGAGCGATTACAACTGAATTTAAAAGAAATAATTAAGGAAGGACGGTCAGGAAAACTGGGTTGTGTGGAAGGCCGGTGGGTTGGAAATAATAAAACCGGGTCGACTTGGGAGCCGACCCGGACACATAGGGGACTTCTACTTAACGTTAATTGTCACCGTGGCGGTCAAAGCCGGGTCGTAGGGGACGTGATTGCCTTTGGCAAATAGAGTGCGGATGATGTGCTTGCCAGCAGAGAGTGTGATCTCCTTGCAGATGGAGCCATCTCCCATATGGATGTGGTTTGCGTCTTTTCCAATTGGTTTGCTCAGGTCTTTCGGCAGGTTCACATCAACAATAATGTGATGATGGCCTTTGCCTTCGTTAACGCCCATTTTGGCTGGTTCCACTTCAACCCCTTCTGTGGCCATGCAAACCTTTACAGGGCTTGAAACCATGGCGCCGTTGGGAGGATCTGTGATCGTCACGGCGTTACCAGCGAAAGCATTGGTTGCTCCGGCGATAAGAAGAAAGACAAACGTCGTAATCAGTTTTGAGTAAATATTTTTCATTTTTTTTGGGTTCCTTTGAATAATATTGTTGATTCTTCTACTGCTTTGAAGCTTTAAACAGCTGCTCCGAACTTAGATTTAAAAAAAGCGAAAAAGTTGCAGAAAAAAAATTCCCAGCGGGTATTGGTGGATTTAGCTCTATTTCTCTTGACATCGGAATCCGAGTTACTTAGTCTCTATAATTCAGTTTCATTTCCCTTGGTGCTCGTTATAAAAGGGCGTGCGCCCGTTTTTATGTTTTTTTTCAGGAGGTTTAGATGGTAGTTACTGGAGAATGCCGGCTCCTTCACACTTGTGAAATGTGTGAGTTTAATAATGAGACCGACTGCAAAGCTGATAAAAACGAACATAATCGCTGGCTTGTTAACAAGCGGATGAATGAAATCAAGCACAAGATTATTGTTGGTAGTAACAAAGGCGGAGTCGGGAAAAGCACTGTAACCACCAACCTTGCTATTGCTCTGGCGGAAAAAGGCTTTTCTGTAGGACTGGCAGATGCCGACCTTCATGGCCCTAACATCCCGAAATTATTGCAGGCTGAGAATGTCCGATTGAAAGCTACGGATGTTGGCATTGACCCTTATGAAACCAAGAATGGTCTGAAGGTGGCTTCTTTAGGGTTTCTCATTGAAGACCCCAATATGCATATTGCCTGGAGAGATGCGGTTAAATATGACTTCATTATTGAACTACTGGGGAATATAAACTGGGGTCCTTTGGATTATCTGCTGTTTGATCTTCCCCCCGGTACTGGCAACGAACAAATCACCATCATTGATTTTATCGGTGAGGTTGATGGCTGCGTTGTGGTCACCACGCCTCAGGATCTGGCGATTCTCGATGCCCGGAAAATGATTTCTTTCGCCCGCGATAGTAATGTTCCCATAGTGGGGGTGATTGAAAATATGAGCACGATGTCCTGCCCGCATTGCAATGAAAAAATTGATGTTTTCAAAAAGGGCGGCGGGAAAAAATTAGCCGAAGAACTGGTATTGCCTTACCTGGGTAGTATTCCGCTGGATGGGGAAATTGTCGCTAATTCAGATAGTGGGGAGCCTGTTGTCTTGTCCCGTCCAGATTCCGAGGCTGCAAAAGCCTTTTTGCAATTGGCTGATAATGTCCATAAGTTCCTCAATCCTGAATAGCCTGTAAGGGTTAGCGAGTTGAACTCCGCGAGATAGGGGGAGCAAATAACCCCGTGTTTTTTATCCACCCTTTGAACCGGACTTGAGCCGGGCAGGGAAACGTTTTATTAGTTGAAACAATGAATTGCGTTTCCTGCCAGGATTGAGAGATAATAGTGCTAGAAGGTCAGTTTTTGGTTTGTCGAAACTGATCATGACTCTTCGATAAGAGCTTTTCCTTTCTTTTATAAACTTCATATGTGTTTTCATTTTCCTGGTAAATTGACTTTCAAAAAGATACTAGCAGTCTCCTTTATGTTTTTAATCGTTGGAACTGTTGAGGTGTTTGCGGATTCGATCAAGAATCCTGTTTACTCGAATAATCCGATAGCCGCAGAAGTAGATGGAAAACCCATTTACTTGGATGAACTCAAGCATGTTCGTATTCAGGAAGCGCTCAAACAACTGCATGAAATGCAGACCCGCGCTTTGAAGGAAAAAATTCTTGATAAGCTTGCAGAAAAGCATCCTGATTCGGTTACGGTGCAGGCTCCCAAGGTGACGCAAGTGGAAATCAAACAGTTTTATGAAAGCAATCCGGGTATCAAGGAGATAGGCAACCTTTCTCAGGTAAGTGCTGAAATTCGCGATTATCTGGAAAAAAGTTTTCAGCAGGTTCATGTTGAACGGCAGTATCAGCATGCCGTTGAGCAGGGCTGGGTCAAGGTTTATTTAGAACCTCCAAATGATTTTCGTTTGGTGGCAGGGCTTGGCACAGCCATGGTATGGGCAAAAGAAAACGTTCCTTCAACCAGACGGGTTTTTGTATTGGAATATTCTGATTTTCAATGTCCGTTCTGTAAGCGTGTGCAAATCACTTTAGATAAGATTCGCAAAAAATACTCCAATGAAGTTCAGTTTGGTTATCGCCATTTCCCACTGCCTTTTCACAAAGAAGCTCATGGATTGGCTCAGGCTGTTGAATGTGCCAGGGATCAAAATAAATTCTGGGAGCTTCAGAATCTTTTCTATAAAAATATTTCCAACTCTGTGAATGATAAGGAAGTTTTAGGCATGGCTAAACTTGCTGGAGTCGAGAATATCCGGGATTTCGAATTTTGCTGGCGTAACGGGAAATATGCGGAGCGGGTGAAAAATGATATCCGGGACGGAGCTGAACTGGGAATTCAAGGTACCCCGACTTTTATTCTGGGGGCTTATGATTCTGTAGCCCGAACTGTTTCTGGGGAAATGTTTTCCGGTGCGGTTTCTGAAGAAAAGTTTGTCCTTGTTATAGAAAAATATATTTCCTCTACTCGAACCGAAGCCAAGTTGAACCAATAGCTCCTTTACCATGATCAGGATACTTCTTTTTATTCTGGCTTTTCCCCCAGTTTCTGCATTCGCGGACCCCTTTTCATTTCCCTCTCCAAATTTGCTATCTGGCCCCAGCGTAAAGTTAAATGTGGTGGTCGACAAAAACCCGGTCTATCCGGGAGGTCATTTCAAGTTATACCTGTCTGCCCAGATTGAGGAAGGTTGGCATATTTATTCTTTACAACCTTTGGATGGCAATGAATTGCTGGCAACTCAAATTACGCTTGAAGATAATGTTTTTGAAAGCCAGGAACACTGGCAGGAATCTCCAACCCGCCTGATTCAGGATGATGCGCAGGAAAAGCTGGTCAAGGGCCATGTCAACACTGCGGAGTTTTACAATAGTTTTCGTGTGCCCAAAAAACTCAGATCAGGAAACCACTTCATAAAAGGGAAATTTTCATACAAGGCCTGCGACAACAACCTTTGCACCCTTCCTCAAAGCCTTCCTTTTACCAGCCCCGTTCATGTGGGTGTCATTAAATAGCAGTTTCAGTCAGAAGAATCGCCTTTCCTTATTTTGATACAATAGGATAAACTCGTATTGCGGGCGAGAACGGAAACTAAAAACAGATTCGTATAGCGAAATCCATGCAAGTCATCACGACACATTTGAATGCGGACTTTGATTGCCTGGCCTCTATGATGGCGGCGAAAAAGCTGTATCCCGAGGCTCATCTCGTCCTTCCCGGGTCGGCAGAGCGTTTGGTAGAAGATTTTTTGAAAGAAGAGGGCCCTCTTCTTGAGTTCACCCGAATTAAGGACATCCCTTTGGATCAGGTCAGGCTATTGGTGGTTGTCGATACCCATGCGCCGGAAAGAATAGGCATATTTGCTCCTCTGATGGATAACCCGAGTGTGGAAGTCCATATTTATGATCACCACCCGGAGCCGGAAATTAAAACCGGCCAAGTCGTGATCAAAAAAAGAGGGGCCGCCACCACAATTTTTTATGAAATTTTACTAGAAAAAAAAGTGCCTCTGACACCGGAGGAATGCACCCTGATGGTTCTGGGCATTTATCAGGATACACATTCTCTGATTACTGTCTCGACCACTCCAGAAGATTTGATGGCTGCCGGAGACCTGATTAAAAGAGGGGCGGACTTGAGCCGGGTTTCCAGCTATATGCGGCAAAGGTTGAACCCAGATCAACTTGATATTTTCAATGAGCTGGTGTCCGGTCTGGAAAGTCATATGGTCAACGGTGTTGAGGTGACGCTTGTTACAGCATCTTCTGATCATTTTATCAGGGACCTGGCCTATGTGGTCCAAAATGTTATGGACATGGAAAACCTTGCGGCAGTGTTCGCTCTGGTTCGGCTGGACAAGAGAATCTATTTGATCGCACGTAGCAGTATCGCGGAAGTCAATGTCGCGGAGTTGGCTCAGGTTTTCGGCGGAGGGGGTCATGAGAGCGCGGCGTCGGCCACCATTAAGGAACTGACACTTGTGCAGGTGAAGGAAAAATTGCTCGGTGAACTGGAACGCCTTGTCCAACCTTTGAGCCGTATCAGGGATATCATGCATGCCCCTGCAATTTCTGTGGATGTGAGCGATACCATTGAAGGTGTTGAAAAAAAACTGACTCTTTATAACTTGAACACGCTTCCAGTCTTGTCGGACAAACAACCTGTAGGCCTGATTACACGTCAGATCGTGGAAAAAGCCATTCATCATGGCATGGGAAAGGACTGTGTTGAGGAACTGATGATAAGCCGCTTTGCGGTCACTTCTCCCGATGCTTATTTCAAGTCAGTGATTGCTCTGGTAATTGAAGAAAAACAGAAACTCATTCCCGTTGTCGATCCTGAAAACATGTTGATCGGTGTGGTGAGCCGGGGCGACCTGCTCCGGGTCTTGCATAATGACATGGCGCAACAGGCGGAGCCTTCAAAAGTCTTGTTTCAAGGCAAGGTGGGAACCCCGAAGAGCATGAAGAGTCTGATCAAGGAGAGGCTGGATAAGGATGTTTTCAGGCACCTTGACAGTATTGCTCAAATTGGTGATCGATTAAGCGTATCGGTTTATGCGGTTGGAGGTTTTGTTCGGGATTTGCTTTTAAACATACCCAACCAGGATATTGATATTGTCGTTGAAGGGGAAGGGATTCCCTTCGCGGTCTGTCTTGCTGAAGAATTTGGTGGAAGGGTGACGTCTCACGAAAAGTTTGGGACATCTGTAGTGATTTTCTCCGATGGCTATCGCATAGATGTGGCCACCGCCCGCATGGAATATTATAAACATCCGGGTGCTTTGCCCACAGTGGAGAAAAGTTCGATCAAGTCCGATCTTTTTCGGCGTGACTTCACCGTAAACAGCATGGCGGTTAAACTGACGGGTGCCAATGCTTTTTGTCTGATTGATTTTTTTAATGGGGAAAGAGATTTGCGAAGCCGGGAAATTCATGTCCTGCATAGTTTGAGTTTCATTGAGGACCCTTGCCGGTTATTCAGGGCTATACGGTTTGAGCAGAGATTCGGCTTTGCAATGGGCAAGCAGGCCGAGGCGTTTATGCGCAGCACCATCAAAAAACGTCTGGTCGATTCTTTAAGCGGAACGCGTTTGTTTAACGAGATCAAGCTATTGCTCAACGAGAAGTGCCCGATGGATTGTGTGCGCAGGATGCAGGAGTTTGATCTGTTTCAGTTTGTGTCTCCGGAAATGTTGAAAGCCCCGCAAGACCTTGAGGTCCTTGAGAGGCTGGAGTCGGTATTGTCCTGGGCTGAGAGAGTCATCGTTACAGAAAAACCGGAAGTCTGGTATGTCTATTTTCTGGGGCTGTTTTATTCCCTGGATGAAGAAGCTTTTTTAAAAGCGGCAGATCGTTTGCATTTGCCAAGTCGTATGAAAAACTCACTATGTGAAGATAGAACCCACTGTCGTGAAAGTTTGAAACAACTGAGGTCCCAAAAGGAGTGGGGGCCGAAAGAGATTTACCATACTTTTGCCAGGCTTTCTGTTGAGGCGGTTGTTCTTTTGATGGCATTGTCTTCCACGGACCGGCTGAATCAATATGCGAATATTTATTTCACCCAGTATCAGGGTAAGGCGGAGCCCGCATTGACGGGGGACGATCTTGTGGATATGGGATTGGAACCCGGCCCGGTTTTTCAGTCTGTGCTCAATGCGCTTCGGGAAGCGCGGGTGATGGGCAGAGTGAGTTCCAGAGAAGAAGAGGTCACTCTGGTTGAAGAACGATTTTTGAAATCCTGATAGCAAAAACTAACTGATCGTGAGGAGATTTTATTGCAGTCTCTTAAACATCAAGTCGACCGATTTTTTCTTTTAAGCCAGAATGGCACGGATATCCCCACTGAAATCAGAGCCGGGCTGGCTACTTTCCTGACGGCTTCTTATATCATTTTTGTTCAACCTGCTGTCTTGTCCGAATCGGGAATGGATTTCGGAGCCGTGATGACAGCCACCTGCCTTTCTGCTGCTTTGGGGTGCCTGATAATGGGGCTGTGGGCCAATTACCCCATCGCTCTGGCTCCCGGAATGGGAATCAATTTCTATTTCACCTATACCGTTGTCATTGGTCAGGGAATTCCCTGGGAAAAAGCTCTGGGAGCTGTTTTCTGTTCCGGAATTATTTTAATTGTCCTCACGGTTATGCGGGTGCGTGAATATATGCTGAACCTGATTCCTGATTCCCTGAAAAGCGGAATTGCCGCAGGTATCGGACTGTTCATCACCTTCATCGGGTTTGTGCAGGGCGGGCTGGTCGTAGAGAATCCGGGAACTCTGGTGAAACTGGGAAGTCTTAAAAGTCTTCCTGTATTGTTCACGCTTTCAGGATTAGTTTTGATTGCCGTTCTTTTGCAACGGAAAGTCAAGGGAGCGATTTTGATTGGCATGCTCATGTTGACCTTGTCAGGCCTTCCTCTCGGGCTGGTGAGCTATCATGGGCTGGTTTCCTTGCCACCTGCTATGGGACCCACCTTTATGAAAATGGATGTTATGGGGGCGCTCGACCTGGGCCTGGTTACGGTTATTCTGGTTTTTGTATTTGTGGATTTGTTTGATACGGCAGGTACTCTTGTTGGCGTCAGCCAGCAAGCAGGGCTCTTGAAGCAGGGGAAATTGCCCCGCGCCACCCGCGCCTTTATGCCGGATGCGGTGGCCACCACTGCCGGAGCCACCCTGGGAACTTCAACAGTGGTTTGCTATATCGAAAGCTCAACCGGTGTGGCAGAAGGAGGACGTACGGGGCTCACCGCTGTTGTGGTTGCGGTTCTTTTTTTGTTGGCACTTTTTCTCTCCCCAGTGGCTCAAATGATTGGTGGAGGTTACACCCTGGAGACGGGCAGGACGTTCTACCCCATTACCGCCCCGGTGCTGATCATTGTAGGTTGTCTCATGGCTTCTAACCTGACCCGGATTGACTGGGCTAAATGGGATGAAGCGCTCCCCGCATTTTTGACCGTTGTGGGCATGCCTTTGACCTATAGTATCGCTGATGGCATGGCTCTGGGTTTCATCACTTATCCTTTTATGAAAATCCTTTCGGGTAAAGCCGTTCATCCTGTAATGATTCTGATCGCTGTCCTGTTTCTGACTCGATATGTCATGCTCCCCGGTTAAAGCAGGAAGCAAATGTGTTACAATGCAATCTAAATATTCCCCTTTAACATGTGAACAGGTGGTGGGTCGTGGCAAGTGTTGAATACCTTATCAAGCAGTTTTTGACTCCAGATAAAAAAAATCTCGATTTGAGCAATCAGAACATTGGTGACAAGGGGGCCATCACGCTTTCCACGTCGAAGAATCTCCGCAAGCTGAAAAAACTGATTTTGCCTAACAACAATATCAGCGATGAAGGAATCACTGCAATTGCCAACTCGGAAAACTTTAAGCATCTGACTGATCTGGATATTTATGGCAATGTCATCAGTGATGACGGGGTCAAGGCGATAGCCGAATCGCCCTATATGAGCAACCTGAAAAAACTCAGTCTGTATGGCAACCTGGTTGAAGATGAAGGGGCCATTGCTATTGCCGAATCGCAGACGCTTGCAAAATTAAAACATTTATTTATCACCTCTAACCGCATCCGGCGTGAGGGGATTGAATCACTTCAAAAAGCAAAATGTCGTACCCGGCTTTGCCATCTTCATGTGGATGACCTGAAGGATTTCTATTATGAAGAGGTCTCGAATGATGATGACGAAGATTTGATCAATAGTTGGGAAGAGCTTAAGGCCCGGTCTGGGAAAGACGGGGATTCAGAGGATTAATTCCCCCAATGTTGAAGCGTTTTTTTCTGTTAATGCTGATTCTCCTGCCGGTAAGTTGGGCGCAAGTCGGTTCGTCCGAGCCGGTGGACTACGAGAAACTCTTTGCTGAAAACCTGTCGATGGGAGGCAAGGTTTTAAACCTCTCGGGAAAAAACATAGGGGATGAAGGCCTCAAAATTCTCCTCAAGCAGGATTTCATAAAAAAACTCAAAAGAATTGATCTGAGATACAACGCTATCAGCCCAACAGGAGCCAAAATTCTGGCTCAGACCCCGGCTTTGCCAAAACTCAAAATCTTGATCCTGCGACATAATTTTTTTGCCGATGAAGGCACTCTGGCCTTGGCTGATTCTTCCAGTTTTCCTAACCTTGAGGCATTGCAGTTGGGGTGGAATGAGGTTCGCGATTCCGGTGCTTTGGCCCTGGCGAATTCGAAAAATTTCCCTAAACTGAAGAAGCTTGATTTAAGGGGAAACTTCCTGGCTGGAAAAACAAAAGATAAACTTAGAACCTCCCTGGCTCACCTGAAATCTTTGCGCATATTTCAATCCGAATAAACACTAGGCGTGGAGCCTGCTAGTGATAACAGGAAGGGCGAGGAGATGGTGAAAATGTTCAACAAAAGCACAGAAAGAGCCAGGAGGAAATCTCTGCGCAAAGAAATGCCACCAGCGGAGGTGGCTTTGTGGCAGGTTTTGCGTAATGGACAGGCTAATGGGCACAAATTTCGGAGACAGTACAGTGTTGGCCAATACATTCTGGATTTTTACTGTCCATCTGCAAAACTCGCGATTGAAATTGATGGAGACTCCCATTTCAACGAAGCGGCGATCCAATCGGATGAGATTCGGCAGAAAGCCATTGAGGAGATAGGGGTACAATTTTTGCGTTTTACCAACCCAGAGGTTTATGAAAACCTTGACGGAGTTTTCGAAAAAATTTTAAAGCATTTACCTCCCAATAAGTGAAAAGCCAGGGGAAAGTAATATTTACTCCCATCTCTGATACACCGAGGTCGGCGGAGAAAAGAAATGTAAACTCCCCTCCCTTCATAGGGAGGGGCTGGGGGAGGGTTGGCTTGTTTTTACAGCTCTGAGTCGATGCTAACGTGTAGTCAAGAATGGACTTAGCCCCTTAATTGTGGATGAGTTGAGGAAGGTGAAAAGGAAAGAACTTGAAAATAGATTTTCTTGATTTCATATATTTTCAAATGGAGACCTGAATATGGGAATTGTGGTCAATATTCTTGAATATGGAAAAGATGGTGCAAGGAGTCTCGGAGACCATGAAATTTTGCAACTACCAACTCCAGGGGACCGAGTAGTAATTACTGCACCCATGGGTTCTCTGAATATAATGGAAGTATTATGTGTTGAGTACAGTGCTATCGAAATTCCAAAATCGAGAGTTACTGAAAATATCAAACCAACTGCAAGTGTTTATGTAAAGTTCGTTGAACGATTTGATGGTTAAAGTTGTGGTGACAAAAAAAGGTGAAACGGATGAATAGCGAGGAGGCACTTCGCTCCTTGAATATGAGCTTAGATCAAACGATTTGAGCGAAATTTAAAGCGACCAGAAAAAATAATCCAACCCTCCCTCAATCCCTCCCTATGAAGGGAGGGAAGAAAGTCAGGCGCTCATGGCCTCTCTAGCTGGCCGGTCAGACTTTCATGATTCCGCTATCTTCGTCATGAAAGAAGGTGTCGCCGTTGGGTCCGCGGTAGTTTATTTCCTTGACCTCCCAGATCTGTTTCTTTTTCACATCCGCCTCGGCGGCGTGGAACCGTCCGTTTTCTTCCCGCTGTAACAGGAGGAATTTGTTGTCATTATTCGAGACAATTTCCCAATTAAAAAAATCGCTCTGAACGGTTCCTTTTTCGTAGTCGATATTGATGATATTCATTTCTGTAATCCCTTGAATCTTAATGTTTGACTAATAATCAATGTTGGCGGCAATTTCACGGGCTTTTTCCATAGACCGTTTTTTGCTGGCAACGGTAGTATTTTTCAGAATGCGAAGAGCCAGCTCCACAGTCGAATCGTGCTCGGCGTTCAAAGTGACACCTTGTTTTTCAAAAAATTTATTGAGACTGGATGCTTTCAAGTTCAATGAAGACTGTATGGGGCCAACCTTGTCATGTTTATGGACTTCTTCACCTGCGACATCATTGATGATGTGGATTTCAGGGACAATGCCGTGTTCGGTGATGTCGATTCCAGAGGGTGTGTAATATTTTGAAGTGGTGAGTCGTAGCCCGGAACCATCGCTCAATCTGAAAATAGTTTGCACGGAACCTTTGCCATAGGAATTTTCACCTATGATCAGGGCTTTTCCTGAATCGCGCAATGCCCCGGCGACAATCTCTGATGCGCTGGCACTGTACTGGTTAACGATAATCGCGACGGGGACTTGATGCAAACTGTCTTTGTATAATCCACGGTATTCGTGGTAATCATCCTGGGCTCGGCCTTGGGTGTAAACGACCATTCGACCCTTGAAAAGAAAATGGCTGGCGACTTTTACCGATTGGGTGAGTAGCCCGCCTGGATTTTCACGCAAGTCCAGAATGAACCCTTTCACACCATTTTTTTCAGCTTCATTCAAACCCACCTTCAACTGTTTTTCTGTCTGTTTTGAAAAACTGCTGATCTTTAAATAGCCAATCTGGTTGTCGAGCGTTTTATATTCAACCGTGTTGATCAAAATGATTTCACGGGTGAGGGTGTAGGTGCGCTTTTTATTTTTCTTGGGTCGCAAAAGGGTGAGGGTGACCTGAGTATCGGGGTAGCCTCGAAGCAGGTCGGCGAGTTCCTCAATATGCATCTCGGTGATTTCCTTGCCGTTTACACTCACGAAGGAATCATCGGCAAGAATCCCAGCCCTTTGAGCCGGTGAATCGGCCATGGTCTTGACCACGTATAGACGATTATCTTTCATGGTGATCACCATCCCCAGGCCGCCGTACTTACCTTCTGTATCACGCATGGACTTTTTAAAGGAGTCCTTATCCATATACTGGGAATAAGTATCAAGCGAATTCATAATCCCCTCAATCGCTGAGCTTTCAAGGTTTTCTTTTGTGATGGTCTTGTTGGACTGGTCGTGAAGGAAATAATAAACTTTCTGGAGCTCATCCCAATCGTGGTTTCTGTCGTAAGTCAGCTTATATCGTGTGTCCTCTTTTTTATATCTTAGTGTATTGATGTCGGGGTTTTTGCTGAGCGTCACCAGTTCAGGGTCTACATTTTTTATCATTCCTTCAATGGCGGCGGAGAAAAGTTTTTTGTGGTCAGGGGGGTAGACATATTTAGTTGAAACCAAATCCATGACTTCTTCAAATATTTCCAGGTCGCTATTGAAAAAGCCTGCGTTTGCAAGACCTCCTGGCCCCAGAATGTTAGCCTGAGGCAGGCATAAGAAGGCTAAAAGTCCTGCCACCAGGCCCAACGAATATTTTCGGAAATTTTTATTCAGATTCATTCTAGATTTTTAGAGCAGGGTCAATGTTGTGGGCTAAGAAGGCCTTAAAATTAACCATTATTTTTCAAAATATCTGTGAAAATCAGTTCCAGATTGTCTGTCATCTCTTCAACACTTCCATTGGACATGCTTGGTGCCACTTTCAGGATATCATTGATGATAATCGTTGGTGTTTCATTAGCCTTGAACTGCTGGGCCATTTCAAGAGAACGGTCTGTCTTGGTTTTGATGGAAGCAGACTGCATGCCTTCGGTCATTTCCTGGGTTATCTTGAAATCACGGGCTAGAAATTTAATGACTTTAGGTTGAAAAATATCGACGCCCAATTTGAAGCTGGTGTCAAATAACTCCTGGGTGAATTCTTCTTCAATCCCCAGCTCATCGGCAATATAAAATGCCATTGCCGGGTAGGCCGTCTGGTTGCCCCAGTAAATGGGGAATTTTTTGTGATGAAGTTTGTCCTTGAACTTGGAGCGCAGGCGTTTGGAGGTTTCCAGAAACCGGTAACAATGCCCGCAGGAGTAATTGAAGAACTCAGACATCTCGATTGTCTTGACATTTTTGAGCTTGCTGATGTCGCCAATCACTTCATATTTACCGCGAATTTTGTCACCCGCCTGAACCCATCCGGGTAATAACAAAAAAACAGCCATTAAAAGGGAGGAAACCTTTATCATGAATAACTCCTTATATTTTCAAAATGCAAATTCACTAATGTTTGATCTTCGGCCAGTACTCGGCGTAATTAAAACGCGGGCTGTGGTTTTTCACATGGCACTGTTTGCAGGCCTCTCGGGCCTTGCCCCCAAAGCCCGCTTGCGGGGCTGATGCGTGGTCCCGCCCGGGGCCATGACATACCTCGCACTGGACGTTTTTCAGGCCGGGAGTATCCAACTCGCTGATAAAGCCTCCCGCAAGGTTAAAGCCGACCACGTGGCAAACCAGACACTCAGGATCAAACGCCTTGTTAATTTTCCTTAAAGTATCATAAGCCCGGCCATGGCGCGAACCAGACCAAACTTTGTGTTCTGCGGAATGACAGGTCTTGCACAGGGCGTCCCCGGCGTAAACGGATTTGTTTCTACCGCTCCGCTTGCCAGCCAGAGTTTCGAAAAACATGGCTTCGACTTTTTCATTGTACTTTTCATATAACTCTACCATTTTGGGGTCAGATTTTACACTTGAATCCAGTTTTACCATGCGGTGACTTAAAGATTTATTGCCTTCGGGGTCAAGTTGCACTCTTAATTCGCCCATTTTTTGGCCTCGAGGGGAGGATTGAACGAAAAGCTTGCCATTTCTTTTCACCGGCACCATGTCAATGACATCCGATTCGGTGACAATATGCCCATTGATCACAATATCCACCCCATCCAGTTTCAGGTAATTCAGTGCCACTTGTTTTTCAGCATGAGTGAGAAGAACGATGAGGTCAGGCTTCTCTGTTTTACGCATACGGGTTATCAGGTTTCGGACTGCCTGCTTCGGGTCTGTGACGTCCAGACCGACATGGTCATAAAACAATTTGGGGTCGGCAACCGCGAGGATACCGACTTTTAAACCATTTGAGAAGGACTTCACCTTTGACCGGATGGGTTCAAACTGGTCGATCTTCAGGTTTCCCGCTATCCAGGGAATTTGCGCCCGATTCTTCAGGAATTTGGAGCCGTAGACCATGTCCCGATCCCCCAGCGCAACGGCATCGTAGTGCATTTTTTCTGTAGCGATGAGTAGTGTTTCGGCTTTCAGTTTGCCCTGACGCGTGGGTTCTTTAAAATGGTCGCCGGTATCAACAAGTAAAAGGTTTGGGTGTTGGAGACGTGTCTCCTTGAGGTATTGCATTCGTCGCTCAATACCGCCCTGATCTTCTTCCTTGGCGCATCCGCAGGGTTTTAGTTCTGCCAACAGGTTGCCAGTGTAAACAATGAGTACCTCTCGAGGACCCGAGGATGAGGTGATACTCTGACTTGCGGACAGGCATCCAGCGATAAATATAAGAAAAATCAATATCGTTTGTTTCATTTCACTAAGGTATCGGAAATTCTCCATCAAATCAACGCTCACCAGACAAGAGAGCGGAAAACCAGAGATTTAGAGGGGGAAAAGCATGCTTGCCTTATTAGGAATACCGCATTTCGTTATGAAATCCATGAAAAAACCGTTAGTATAGAAGGAAACTAAAACGGTTAATCTATGCCACTGCGTAAGTCTGAAATCCATATGCATTCTATCTTTTCTGATGGAGAGTTTTCTCCTTCAGAGTTGATAAATATTGCAGAAAAAAATAAGGTGTCTATCCTGTCCCTCACCGATCACGACACCTTCGATGGCATTCCTGAATTTCTTCAATCTGCAGAGGCAACGGAGATCACTGCCTTTCCTGGTATTGAAATCACGGTAAAGTTCCATGATTTCAATGTTCATATGCTGGCTTATTTCAAAGATTATGAGTCCATCAAGCCGGAACTCAGGGAGCGTGTAAAAAAAATGACAGAAACCCGGGAAATCCGTATGCGGCAGTTGATCGAGCGGGTGAACGAGGTCATCCCCGACAGGTTTCAGGGGACGATTGAATTTGAAAATGTAAAAAGAGGGGCTGAAGGAGTTCTCGCCAGACCGCATCTGGCACGTGAGATGATGAGGCTTGGCATCGTGTCGAGTACCGGTCAGGCTTTCGAACGGTATCTGGTGAAATATAATGTCGAACGCGAAAACCTGGACGCGCAAACCGCCATCACCATGGTGCGGGAAAGTGGCGGCGTGCCGGTATTGGCCCATCCGGGAGAGCGATCCTACTCCCTGATCTGTCCTGAAAAAGGGAGGCAACCCGAAAATGCTCCTGTTTTATTGGAAGAGTTGCGAGAGATGGGGCTTCTGGGCCTTGAGTGTCATTATCCCTATCATGAAAGAATGGGGACGGTGGATTACTTCATCGATCTAGCAAATAGTTTTAAATTGATCGTCACCGGTAGCCGCGACTTTCACGGGTTCAAAACACACCAAAAAGTCAACATCTTCGGCACCACCAAAATGGAACCCGTTTTCCTCGAACAGTTTCAGGAAGTATGGGCCACATAAAAACCAGCACCTACCGCAACTGAAAACTCACCAGAATCCCGCCCATCACATCATCCAGCGCGAAATCTTTTTTTGGACTATTAGGGTGGCCATTGTGGCAGTTGACGCACCCGCGTGTCACGGCAATATCCGGGTAAATTGCCTGGAAATATGTTTTTCGTCCCACTTTGGAATGCTTGATATAAGGGCGAATGGGGTGCACCTCCACACTTTCCAACCCGTCTTGTTCAAACTCGTTGGCAGGCCGGTTTTGCGGATTGATGGGATAAAGGCTGATCAAACGAAAGTTCAGTCCCAGTCGTTTGGATTTAATAGCACTGTTCAATAAAAACTGGGCCGGAAGCATGAGAGCATTTTCATTTTCCCATTTTTCCTTGGATTGTAGAATGCCCTGTTCCTCCAGGCGGTTGACAACATATTGTGCATAGACCGTGCGGTCCGATTCCAGTACCGAGTGCACATAGTCCGCCACCACTTCTGGAGTCAGCAGAAACTTTTCATCGACATTTTTTTCGGTCCGTTTGCCCAAAGGCAGGTCGATGATGATTCCCCCCATGACATCACCAACTTTAAAATCAGTCTTGGGGCTGTTGGGGTGATTGTTGTGGCAGGTGACGCAGGTTTCCGAAACAGCGATGTCAGGGTAAATGGCCTCGAAATACCAACGCCCATTCCGCGGAATGACCCAGGTGAAAGGCTTGTCGGTGTTCTTCACGACTTCCTCCAGCCCGAGTTTTTCGTTTTGAGATCGGGGTGCGTTGTTGTTATTGAGGGGCCAGAGACTCATCAGTCGGTACTTCATGCCGATGCCGCGCGAGTTGGAGATTTTGGAAGACATTGAAAGAAACTGGGCTGGCAATAGCAGCGTCTTGTCCTGTTCCCATTTTTCAGAAGCGGGGAGAGAGCTTTGCAAATGCTCAACTACCTGTTCGGAGTAAGTGGTTCGGCCGGCCTCTACCACAGCGTGGATGAAATCAGCGGCCAGCCCGGCAGGGATGCCATCTTCCAGGCTTTGAGCCGGGGAGGGAATAAACAGAAAGAACAGAACGATACAGAACGCAAAAGTTTTCATGGCCCTACCTCCCGAAAATGCGCATTACCGTCAATATAGGTTGCCAAAGATAAAATCACAACACCGTGAGGCCAATGCTGAAAAACTGTTATCTTTCAATAAGACCTTATGATCGAGTTGTGCTACATCTCATCGGCAATATTGAGCAGGTTGGAAACTTGGGGGATCTTTGAGTTTTCAAGGTTGGCTTGTTTCAAAAGAGGGTCCACAGTGTTGAATTTCACTACATCTTCAATGAGAGCTTTTCCGTCTTTAGCAATTCCTTCGACATCATTCGTTGTGCTCAATTTATGGGACAGGGCTAGATAGCGCTCAAAAAATTCTTGCGCTTTTTTAATGGTGGTTCTGGTCTCGTTAAAATCCAGTTTGCGTTTGTGATGGGCTTTGAAATAGTCCGCATATTTTAACCAGTCTTTAATCTCCCCAAGCTCATGGGCTTCAACTAAATATTGCTCGACAAACCCTTCCCGTCCCCTTTTCTCCAGCATCGAAACAACCTGACCCGCCACTTCGTTTACAGGTATACCTTCCTGGCTTTCGCACAGGTAGTTGATGGTGAATATGAGGGCAGTAATTTTAGAATCGACATGAAGCCCGACTATGGCGTGTTTTCTGAATATCTCTCGTCTCTCAAATAACGCCCAGGTTCCTCCAGAGCCTTTAATTTTCAGGGCTGAATTTTCAAGAGGACGAAACAGGCTGTAACAGGCCTCCACGTTATTGGCCTCGGCAGAACTCAACAGCAGAGGCGCAATCACTAAGGTCTGGAATATGAGAAAAATTCTGAAGAGCTTCATGGGTTAAACCCCCGAATATTTCATTAAATGAAAGTTAATTTTATCGTCAAATAGTATAGCATCAAAGCTTTTCCAGCTTGAGAGGTTTGACACCGGCTTCGGTTGATTTTGCCAGGGATGATTATTTATAATAGATTTTATTGGCGCGGTATTTTCTGGAACAAGCCGGGAAAAACATAGATAGCGTTGTTGATGTTTGATTCACTACAAACGGGAAAAGGAGCCTACATTGCTCGTAGAGAGAAACAATCAATATTCGATGGTGTGCCATACCCGAGTAGCAGAGGACTGCCTTGAAAATGGCGGATGGTGCGACAGCGAAGAAGAAGCGCAGGAATGGGTGGAAGAAGAATGCTGGATATTTTCGGGAGAAGGTTGGTTCTGCCCAAAATGTAATATCCACTTCATGCAAAACCTGGCACAAACCCGAAGGGTTAAGGGGCAAGAGCCACCCCCGGATGACGACTTGTATAAAGGTATCGAAACGATATTATAACCGCCCCTCCACATCCGGGGAGAGGGAATGTTTTAGTCGTCATCCTGATGCTCTCGAAGGATATTGCAATTCACCTTCCACCAATCCAACATCCTCTCACAGTGTCCTTATGTGATAATATTCTCTAGAGGGAAGCTGTCTTGCCTCAATAGCCGGTTTATCAAAGGTTTTCCAGTAAGCCTTATTCAGGGTGATTTGTTGCTATAAAGTGTTGCTTTTTTGACCTTGCCCATACTAATCTTAGGTGCTATACATTCGCTATTGCATGAGGCGTTCTCATGCATCGGCACTACCAACAGAACGACACATTCCTAATGAAACGGTTTTCTTTTTAACGGGGAGAAAAACCATGCGACGCCTTCCAACAGCAGTATCTCTCTTCACACTTTTATTTTTCATTTTTAGTCTCAGTGGCAATGTGTTGATTGCTGACCCAACTTTTTCCAGCGTAGCGTTTGCTGATAAGGAGGATGGCAAGATCAAGCTAAAGAAAAGCCCGAAGAAAAAAGGCAAGCGTGATGGTGACAAGGATAAGGATCGCGGTAACAAAGGAATCCCCGGAAAGATAACTGCTCTCCAGGCAGAGATCGATGCGCTGGAGCAGGAACTGGCTACTATAGAATTGACCCCCGGACCGCAAGGAGAGGCAGGGTCAGCAGGTAACGATGGCGCAGATGGTTTACCAGGTGCCCCAGGTTCAAATGGTGAAGATGGTGCCCCGGGAGCACCAGGCGACAAGGGCGATACCGGAGCAACGGGTGCTACAGGCCCTCAAGGTCCGGCAGGTGGTGATGGAAACGATGGTGCCGATGGCGCAAAAGGTGACAAGGGCGATACCGGTGCAACGGGTGCTACTGGAGCCACTGGGCCAACCGGCCCGGCAGGTATTGACGGCAAGGATGGCACGAATGGTTTGGCTGGAACGCCCGGTGCTGATGGCGCGGATGGAGCAACAGGCCCCGCAGGCCCAACTGGCGCGGAGATATCAGGTCGACTCGATCCATGTGTTCCTAACGGAGGACTGGGAATGATGGCCCATATTCCGGGACGGTCCTTTTCCGTCCGTTTGCCTTATGATGGCAGTTTTGTTTTCAGCCATGTCCCGGTTGGCACACACTCAATTGTTTTTGAATTGAGCGGTAATGTCATTGGTATGTTGCCCAGTGTGGTGGCTGTGGAAGGTCAGACAACGGATGTTGGAGTGTTTGTCACGGCTTTTTGCGCCGGCGATGGCGATGGCGATGGGTTCACTGGCGTGCAAGGGGATTGTGATAATAGCAACGCAAGTGTTTACCCCGGTGCACCGGAGGTTTGCGGCGATGGCGTTGACAATGACTGTGATGGGATCGCGGGTGCAGAACGCGAGTGTCTTTCCACGCCTGTGGATTGCCAGGTTTCTGCCTTGAGTGCTTGGACGGCCTGCACCACTACCTGCGGCGGGGGAACGTCAACCCGGACGCGCACGATTGTTGTTCAACCTGAAAATGGTGGAGAGGCCTGTCCCTCGTTAACACAAACCCAAGCATGTAACACACAACCCTGTGCCGATCCCTGTCAGGGAGTTGCTTTGACCCAGTCCTGTACCACGGGTCTTCCCGGTGTTTGTTCATCCGGAACGCGGACCCGTACCTGTGACAGTTTCGGTCAAACTGGTGCGTGGAGTCTCTGCCAATCGGATACCCAGCCGAGTACTGAGGTTTGCGGTGATGGCATCGACAACAACTGTGACGGGCAGGTGGATGAAAACATTGGCACAGCAACAGAGTGTGCTGATGCCTGTGGAAACCCGGTGCCTTCAGGGACTGTATGCGGAAGCATCGACCCCTTCACAGGCAACGGGGCCGGGGCCTGTGATGGGGCTGGCACTTGTATACCTTTCATAGCTTGCCCAACGGGTCAGGACATTTGTACTTCTAGTGCGACCGGGTGTGCAGATTTGAACATTGACAATAATAATTGCGGAGCTTGTGGAACTGTCTGTCAATTAGGATCCACTTGCACCAACGGTGTGTGTCAGTAGACAGCCCGCAACCGATAGTCCCAGTTGTGACTCCGATTGAGCAGTGCTGAAGTTGGCTATCTCTAGCTTTTATATTAAATTTAAAGGGTGGGGCTCAATGTCCCGCCCTTTTTTATTGGAGGAATATGAAAAAAATTCTTTTGTGGGTACTCATTATTTGTCTTGCTCCACTCACGGTCTTTGCTGAAGGCATCACCAAAGAGCAGGGCGATGCGATCCTCAAAGAGTTGAAAGCCATCCGGCAGGAATTGAATCAGATCAAGAAGAGGGGACTGGCTCCGCAGGGCAGGGGAAGACCCGCCCGGCCCACCACCGCCAGTGTTTCGACATTGGGCAACCCCATTCTCGGAGACTTGAAAGCCCCGGTCACGATTGTGGAGTTCACCGACTACCAATGTCCTTTCTGCCGCAAGTTTTATATGGCGGCTTATAAAGAATTGAAGAAGGAGTATATCGATACGGGTAAACTACGTTTTGTTTTGCGCGATCTACCGTTGGGGTTTCATCAATACGCCAAGCCTGCTGCTATTTCTGCTCACTGCGCTGGAGAGCAGGACAAGTTCTGGCAAATGCACGATGCTCTGTTTGAGGGGAACAAATTTACTCCTAATGATATTCTTGGCTACGCAAAATCTATTGGGCTGGATAATAAAGCCTTCAAATCCTGTTTGACCTCAGGCCGGTACAATGAAGGTCTTGAGCAGGATGTTGCCGATGCCAATAAAGCCGGCATCACCGGCACGCCCGGTTTTGTGGTAGGGCGCACTACAGATAATATTGTAAAGGGTGCTTTCATCAGTGGTACCCGCCCGTTCGCCACTTTCAAAAAAGAAATCGATAAACTGCTACAATAGGCGTGGGTATTGTCTGAGAGGTTGTAAATCACCCCAACCCCTGCTGATCGTCACCGCGAGCCACTGAAAGGGGCGTGGCGATCCAGTCTTCTGGATTGCTTCGTTTCACTCGCAAAGACAGGTTTTCAGGCCGAGCTAACCAGCTGCTTGCTCATTGCCACCGGCGGCTCGCCGGTCAGGCTCCGAGGAGTTCGGGGGGTTTTGTGAGGACGAGGTCATCCGTTTCGAGTTGAGACTCCTGAACAGGGGTGTTTTTAAGCATATTGAGTAAATGCGCGAGGGTGGGTTTCAAGTTTTTACGATGTACCACGTTGTCGATGAGACCGTGGCTCAATAAAAACTCTGCTCGTTGGAATCCGTCAGGAAGTTTCTGCTTAATGACTTGTTCGATGACACGCGGTCCAGCAAACCCAATCAGGGCGCCCGGTTCGGCGAGGATGATATCGCCAAGCATGGAAAAACTGGCAGAGACACCACCCATGGTCGGGTCTGTCAGGACGGAGATGTAAGGAACTTTCTGTTTACTCAGCTTGCTGAGGGCCGCAGAAGTTTTAGCCATTTGCATGAGAGAAAAAATACCCTCCTGCATTCTTGCACCGCCGGAACAGCTTACAATAATCAGGGACGATTTGTTTTCCATGGCTCGTTCGATAGCACGGGTGATTTTTTCTCCCACGACCGACCCCATGCTTCCCCCCATAAAACTGAAGTCGAAGACGCAAAGCTCAACAGGCAGACCCTCTATGGTCCCGGTGCCGGTGATGATGGCATCGTTGGAAAGGCCTTTTTTAGCCGATGATTTAATCCGGTCTTTGTATTTTTTTGTGTCTTTGAACTTTAAAGGGTCGGAAGATGTCAGGGTCTGGTCGTGTTCTTTAAAGGATTCCTGATCAATGAGCTGACGGATTCTTTGTCGGGTCTCCAGGCGGAAATGATAATCGCAATGAGGGCAGACCTTCAGGTTGGTTTCCAACTCGGCGATATAAATCTGTTCCGTGCACTTTTTACATCCGACCCATAGATCCTCATCTTTGGCGGTTTTTTTTCCGCCAATGCCAGCCCTGATTTTTTCTATCCACGACATTTGTAGTTTCTCCGTACCACTCTCCTGCACCCACTCTTGTGGGAGGAAACCGGGACTATTAATCCAACCCTTGATAGGGGTGAAGGGGATTTGATGATTTACACTGGCCTCACAACGAATGAGACTAATGATTGTTTACGGTTGGAGGGGATGTTTCTTCAGCCTCCAGTTTTCTATTTACTAACAATAAACTAATCGGGCCAATAACGGCGTAGCTGATACCTAGAATAAACAATGCCACTCTGGGTATGGTCGCAAGAACATAAATGAACAAAATTACGAACAGAAAACGGGAGAACACCACCCGTTTTTTAAAGTCAAACTGTTTGAAGGCGGGGTATTTAATATTGCTGACCATGAGGAACGCCAGAGCATAAACCACCATTACCATGATGAACGGGTTCATGCGCGTCGCAAACAGATCTTCAAATGCGATAACGATAGATGCTATTACCACCGCTGCCGCAGGACTTGGCAAGCCGATGAAATGCTGGCTGCGAACTTCGGGCTTGGTCACATTGAACCGGGCCAGTCTTAGAGCCGCACAAAGCAGGAACAGGAACGCTGCCATCCAACCCAATCGACCAAAGGGCTTTAATACCCAGGAATAGGCGAGAAAGGCAGGGGCCATACCAAAGGTGATGATGTCTGCCAAAGAATCATATTGTTCGCCGAATGCGCTGGTAGTTTTAGTGAGACGGGCGATACGGCCGTCGAGTCCGTCAAAAATCATTCCTATAGCGATAGCCCAGGCGGCGTAATAAAACTGTTCATTCAGAACCGCGACAAAGGCGTAGAACCCACAGAACACATTTCCTGTGGTGAACAAACTGGGGAGAATGTGAATGCCTCTTTTAGGTTCCATACTATTTTAAATATCCAATAATGGAGCTTCCTCCGCTGACAATATCGCCAATCTTGACTTTGATGTCAGTTCCCTCAGGCACAAAAACATCCATGCGTGAGCCGAAACGGATTAAGCCGTAACGTTGTCCTCGTTGAAACTCATCGCCTTCTTTGGCCCAGCAAACAATTCTGCGGGCGATCAATCCGGCGATTTGCTTCACTAAAAGTGTAACATGACCATTATTCAAGAGGATAGCGCTTTGTTCGTTATCCAGAGACGCCTTGTGGCTGGCCGCATTTAGAAACTTTCCTTTATTATAGCGGTAGGCCTGAATTTTCCCGGCGATGGGTACTCGATTGACGTGAACGTTAAACACATTCAGGAAAACACTGATCCGTGTATAGCCGTCTTTCTCAAGCAGGGGGTCCTGTTCTGGCACAATTTCAACGATCCTGCCATCCCCCGGTGAAACGATGGCATTCGGGTCTTCGGGTATAACCCTTTCAGGGTCACGAAAAAACCAGGTGACGAAAAGTAATAGCCCGCCAAAAAGTCCGGTGGCCCAGAACCAGGATAAAGCACAGAAGCCCCAAGTTAAAACAACGAGGGGGATGATAAATGGAAACCCCTCTTTAGCAATAGGAATGCGCATAGGTTATTACTGCGCTTTCTTGCCAACAAAAGGCATCATGCTGCGGAGTTTTTCTCCGACCACTTCGATACGATGTTCTTTGTCCCTTGCCAGCCGGGCATTAAACATCGGGCGGTTGGCCATGTTCTCCAGAATAAACTCTTTAGCAAAACTTCCGTCTTGAATCTCACCAAGAATCTTTTTCATTTCGTCACGAGTATCCTGAGTAATGATGCGTGGTCCGCGAGTTACATCGCCGTAGGCGGCCGTGGTGCTGATGGAGTAACGCATATTGCCAATACCACCCTCATAGATCAGGTCGACAATCAATTTGAGTTCGTGAAGGCACTCGAAATAAGCCAAGTCTGGATTGTATCCGGCATCCACCAGAGTATCGTATCCGGCACGGATCAATTCGGAGACACCTCCACACAATACTGCCTGTTCACCAAACAGATCGGTTTCGGTTTCCTCTTTAAAATTAGTTTCGAGGACACCCGCGCGGGTTCCACCGATACCCTTGGCATAAGCGAGGGCAATCTTTTTTGCATTTTTTGTGACGTTCTGATGAACCGCCATCAGACAGGGAACGCCTGCGCCCTGTTCATAGGTTCTTCGAACCAGATGACCGGGACCTTTTGGCGCGACCATGAAAACATCGACATCTTTGGGAGGGACAATCTGGCCAAAATGAATGTTGAACCCATGTCCAAAAGCCAAAGCCATGCCTTTTTTTAAATTGGGTTCGATATCTTTCTCATACATGGCCTTCTGTTTGTCATCAGGAATCAGGATCATCATGATATCGGATTTTTTAGTGGCTTCCGCAACGGTCATGACATTCAGCCCATCTTTTTGAGCCCTTTTCCAGAAATCACTACCTTTTCTCAGGCCGACGATGACTTTCATTCCACTGTCGTGGAGGTTTCTGGCATGGGCGTGCCCCTGACTGCCGTAACCAATAATGGCAATGGTTTTCTTTTTTAAGATTTTGATATCCGCGTCTTTGTTATAAAGAATCTTCGACAAAATGGTTCTCCTTATCTTTGTGCAATATTAGTTGAGCGATTTATTTCCGCGACTGATAGCTATTCTTCCGGACCGGACGATTTCTTTAATTCCCAAGGGACTCAACATATCCAGAAAGCCGGTTATTTTTCCTTCATCACCGGTGATCTCGATGGTATAGGTGCTGGGGCTCACATCGACAACTTTGGCCCGAAATAGATCTACGATTCTGAGGATCTCTTCCCTCACTCGAACCTCAGCGTTCATTTTGATCAATAATAATTCCCGGTCGACAAAACTTTCATCAGTCAGGTCAATGACCTTGATGACATCGACCAGTTTGTTGAGTTGTTTGGTGACCTGTTCAATCTTAGCTTCGTCACCCCGGGTGACTATGGTCATGCGGGAAACTGTAGGATCGGAGGTCTCCGCGACATTCAGGCTCTCTATATTGAACCCACGGCTACTGAAAAGACCTGATACGCGGGACAAAACCCCGAAACGGTTGTTCATTAACACAGAAATGGTATGCTGCATTTTCTTGAAATCCGGGTTTAAGGTTCACCCTAACCTCTTATGGGGGAATGGGTTTTTTAAAAGCTGTTATATTAGCAAAATCAACGCTTTTTTACTAATAAGAATTGCTTTTGATAGCAAAATAGTGGGGCAGCGTGAATAATCATGGAATTTCCTCTCAGTAAGGTTTTAGCCGCAGTGAAAAAGGCGGTTCGTGGGTTTCGGACTCCCAGTGTGACTGTCATCAGCCAGAAGAACGATGCTTTTGCGGTACTGGTCAGTTGCATCATCAGTCTGCGGACTCGGGATGAAGTCACCGAACCCGCTTCGGCGCGTTTGTTCAAGCTGGCGAAAAACCCGGCTCAATTGATGAAACTTTCTAATGCAAAAATAGAAAAGGCCATCTATCCGGCGGCATTTTTTCGCAATAAGGCTCAATCACTGAAAGAACTTTGTAAAGACTTGGTAGATAATAATGAAGGAAAGGTTCCTGATAAGTTGGAAGAGCTTTTAAAGTTAAAAGGGGTGGGGCGCAAAACCGCCAACCTGACCTTGATTCTGGGGCATGACAAACCCGGTATCTGTGTAGACATTCATGTCCACCGTATTTCTAATCGATGGGGCTATGTCAAAACCAAAACTCCAGATGAGACCGAAAAGGTATTGAGAGAAAAACTTCCGCGACGATACTGGAAAGGTTATAACGATTTGCTCGTCACCTTCGGCCAGAACATCTGCAAACCCGTCTCGCCGTTTTGCGGCTCCTGTGCCATAGCCGATACCTGCCCGAAAATGGGTGTCACCACTCGGCGTGGGGTCAGTGTTTTAACCTCCTCCTGACTTTAAAGCTCAACGAATTATAACTTATCCCTCAATCATATACTCACCCAGCCTCTCCTCATGAGAGGAGATATTATAGTATTGCGCGTGAGGGCTTGGCTCGCTTTACGGGTAATGCAGTGCTGGCCCCACGCCTAGTGGTTGAATCTTTTGACTTCGAAGCGGTAGAGGTCGTAGGGGTCGGTTTCTTTGATGCCGCCTTTTTTCAGGCAGACTTTTAGTTGCTGATCTATTGTTTTGATGTTTTCCAGATTGGGGAGCAGTAGCCCGCGTCTATCTTCACTGCGAACGATCAGTCCATAGCGTTCCACGTTTAGTGATGTAAGGTCGTCGATTTTTTCCGGCGTGGTCAACACGTCTACCGAGAAGGTGAGCTGGTCGAGTTCGTTTTCTTTTATTGCGGGAAAGCGCGGGTCTTCGTTCGCCGCCTTGATGGCGTTCTGGATCACTTCTTCGGCGAGATTGTCATATTTCGGCGAGATAGTCCCGATACACCCTCTTAGCAATCCGTTCTTTTTGATGGAGATAAAGGTTCCGGCCCGGTCTTTCATTTCTTCTGGCAAAGGATCGGGACAGGGCAGGGGGCGACCCTTTTTTAAGTGGTGTTTAACTGATTGGATGGCAAGGTCAACCAAAGGATGGGAAGGCATATCGGAGTACCTCCGCAGGTGAATAGCAATTACATTTTATTTCTTGCAGCAATGAGCGCCATGCCTAGTGGGCGCTGACTGTATGGCGGCTGTGGATGTAATCTGCCACGGCATCAAAGTGTTCGATGTATTGCGGAGCCGGGAAGTCGGCTTTTCTGAGATGTGATTTGGCCCTGTCAATATAGAAGCGAGCGAGGTCCACGGTGTAGTCGATGGATTTATGTTTGTGCATATGTCCAACGACATACTGCAAATCTTTTTCTGTGATGTTTTCGTTTTTGACGAAGGCTTCGAGTTCTTTTTTCAGGGATCGGTCTGCCTTGGTATAGAGGTGGTGCAAGGGCAGGGTGACATGGCCTTCTTTGAAATCGGTTCCCGGCGGTTTACCCAGCACGGCTTCATCGGCATCGTAGTCGAGCGCGTCATCCATCAACTGGAACGCCATGCCAAAATCGTCACCAAAAGAGATGATGGCGGTTTCCTGTTGTTCGGTGGCGTTTGCCAGCAGCCCCCCGAGTCTCGCGCTGACAGAAATCATCGACGCGGTTTTACGGTGGATGATGTCGAGTATATGTTTTTCGCTTACTTTGATATTGCGGGCTTCGGTGTATTCGTGAATGCCGCCTTCGACTAAAATTTTGGTGGCTTCGGTGACGGCCTGGATGATTTTACGTTCGCAGTCCTGAGCAAGAATCAGTATTGCACGGGAGATGAGGAAGTCGCCGACAAGTATGCTGGCATCACTCCCCCATTTGGCGTTGACGGTTTCTTTGCCGCGCCGGACAGTGGTTTCATCGACCACATCATCGTGGAGCAGGGTGGCGGCGTGGATATATTCGACAACACAACCATGTTTGACGACGGTGTCATCTGTTTCGCGTCCGCAGAGTTTGGCACCAAGAAGGGTGAGCATGGGGCGAATGCGCTTGCCACCACAACTCATCAGATAGGAACTGATTCCTGGAATCAGAGGTACATCTGACTTATAGTTCTGATTGATCGCCTTTTCGACCCTGGCTAGATCGCTTTTTAAATCTTGTGTGACGTCCCTGAAATCCATATCGAACCTGAATGTCAAGCCACTCTACTGGCTTGCCCCTTGTTAGTGCTTGATCGGGAAAAGCCCGGCTAGTGGGCTGTTTTTTAATCCGTTACTCATTGGAAAGGCATTAGTTTTATTGGAATTTCGCGGGTTTGTCAAGGCATTTATGATGAGGCTTCGGTTGTGATATGCTTGCATTTGCCTACCTTATTGAAGTTAGGGCTGTTTCCAGTTTTAGGGGAAGATGAGGACTTACTTTTTATCGGGCGGCACCTCGCAACGAGATTGTGTCAGGCCCGAGTTATGACAAGAAAAGGGATATAAAAACAATGAGTAAGGTCACAGTCATCCTCCCCACATTCAATCGCGGCTATTGCCTGGCCGAGTCAATTCAGTCGGTGCTGGACCAAAGCTTCACCGATTTCGAGTTGATCGTGGTGGATGATGGATCGATGGACAACACTACTGAGGTCCTGAACCCATTTTCAGGTATTCAGCAGATTCGTCTGGAGAAGAACCGGGGAGTTTCTTTCGCGCGCAACCGGGGCCTGGAACAGGCGCGGGGAGAGTGGATTGCATTTCTCGACTCGGACGATTTGTGGGAACAGAATAAACTGGCTACTCAGATGAAATGGGTAGAGCATCACCCGGAGCATCTTGCGGTCTACACAGATGAAATTTGGATTCGCAACGGAGTGCGGGTGAACGCGATGAACAAGCACCACAAATATTCCGGCGATATTTTTCGCTATTGTTTGCCGCTTTGCATTGTCAGTCCGTCTTCGGTGTTACTGCACGCTGAGTTGTTGAGGGAGGTCGGGGGATTCGATGAGTCCATGCCGGTCTGTGAGGATTACGATTTGTGGTTACGCATTGCTAAACGGGTGCCTTTTCATTTTATTGAAGAGAAGTTGATCGTCAAACGGGGCGGGCACGAAGACCAGTTATCGCGCAAGTTCTGGGGCATGGACCGCTGGCGGGTTCACGCGCTGGAGAAATTGTTGCAGGAGAACGGGATGAATGAAGAGCAAAGGGATGGGGTCGTGGCGATGCTCATTGAAAAATGTGGGATTCTTGTTAGCGGCTATGGCAAACGGGGGAAAAGTCAGGACGAGGAGCATTATCGGAACCTGGCGGCAAGATATTCCGGTCTGGTTGGGGAGCCTCTGAAATGATGAATCGATTACTGAGTGCCCTGCTTGTGTTATTGGTTCTCCCGCAGATGGGGTTTGCCGAGTCGCGGCCCGAAACCATTTTCAAGAAAATACGCGAGACCAGCCTGACAGTTTTGCAGAAGGCTTATCAAAACGAGCGGGCATTTTTGCGTGCAGCGGCGGCGCGTGCGGCTGGGGAATCTCAGGATGCGGAACTGGTTCCTCTGCTCAACAGGGCGACGGAGGATGTCTACCCCACAGCCCGCTTGTTTGCTTTGCAGGGGTTGCAGAAGGTTTCCCGTGTCGATGCATTGAAGGCGGCGCGCCGGATGACGGGGGACACGGATATATGGGTCCGCAGTGTGGCGGTTGAGATACTGGGTGATGAAGGTGGGGCGGTCGATGAAGTGAGAGTGTTTTTAAAATCCTACGATGTGCCGGTGCGCATGGCGGCTTCTTCTGGGCTGGTGAAACGCGGTGAAGGAAAATATCTGGCAGATGTGCTGGACCCGCTCACTCATCCTATTCCCGACCGCAGGTATCAGGCCATTGGATATCTTGGCAAGATTGGTACGGAGGCCGTTCTGCCGCATCTGTCGAAGTTGTTCGATCATAAGGAACCGGAGATGGTGTTCTACAGCCTGAAAGCGGTCGAAGGTAAAACCACTCCTGACATGTTGCCGAAGCTGAGAGAATTGATTCGGCGCGACAATGCATCCATTCGTCAGGCGGCGGCGTTGGCGATGGGCAACCTTCGTGAAGCGGAGCCGGATTTGATTCCCTTATGCGCCGATAAGGATGGAATGGTGAAGCTGTCGGCGGCACTGGCGCTGAACCGTATGGGGTCCAACTCCTGCCAGATTGTGTTTGAAGAGTTGTTGACGCATCCCGATTATAGTGTGCGCAGTTCTACGGCGCGGGTTTTGGGGGAGTCGAAGATCCCCGACCGGGTTCGTTTGTTGAAAATTGCGTTGGGCGATGAGCATTCCAGGGTGCGCACAGCGGCGGTCAGAGCAGTGGGGATGATGGGAGGACCTGAAGCCTTCCCGATATTGGTGGACTTGTTGCAGGATTCGCTGGAAGTCGTCCGCACCTATGCGGCTGGCAACCTGATTCACCTTTTGCGTTAATCCGGCTACTCGCCAGCGGTCATAATATTTTCTTTTTACTTATAAAATTTAAAGTCGGTATAGCCTTCCTTTTCGAATGAAAACCATGCATCCATATCCGCATCGGGAGCCAGCGGCCAATCGTTACGAAATCGATCTACAAGGTCCGGGTTGCTGATATAAGGCCGGCCAAATGCGATGAGATCGGCTCTTTGTTCCTGGATGGCAATCTCTGCTGTCTCCTGAGTGTAGCCACAGTTCCCCATTAGAGGCCCTGAAAAAACCTTGCGAAACTCTTGTAACGTCATGGGCTTTCCAAGTTCATGAAAACCGAATCCGAGGCCGTCTACAACATGAAGGTAAGCCAGACCGACTTTGTCTAGTTGACTTGCAGCATAGGTGAAGGTTTCACGGTAATCTTCAGAACCCATGTCATTGAAATTTCCATTCGGGCTCAACCGAACACCGACTCGATTTGCGGGCCAGATTTCTGTGACCGCATTGACTATTTCATGGAGCAAGTGAAACCGGTTTTCCAGACTCCCCCCATAACGGTCTGCTCGTTTGTTGGTTTTGGATTGCAGGAACTGGTCCAGAAGATATCCGTTGGCACTGTGTATTTCTACACCATCGAACCCCGCCTCTTTGGTCCGGCTGGCTGCTTGTTTGTAGTCTTCAACAACTTCAGGGATTTCACTTGTATCAAGAGCTCTGGGTGTTTCGTAATCTTTTTTTCCTTCAGGAGTATGTATGTATTCTCCATTTAACTTTATAGCTGAGGGGGCTACGGTTGGTTCTCCGCCATGAAAAGCACTGTGTGAGGCGCGACCGCAATGCCATAACTGTAGAAATATTTTTGACCCTTTGTCGTGAACCGCGCCGACAACTTTTTTCCAGGCCTCACCCTGTTCGTTCGAATAAATCCCAGGAGAATTGAGCCAGCCTATGCCCTGTTCAGAAACAACGGTTGCTTCAGTAATAAGAAGCCCTGCCGAAGACCGTTGAGAATAATATTCGGTCATCAGGTCATTGGGCATTCGCTCCGCTCCCGCCCTGGATCTTGTCAGGGGGGCCAACACTACCCGATTGTTCAGTTTCATATCACCCAGTTGGAATGAACTGAGCAATTCGGGCGATTTTGTTTCAGTTGTCATTGGCAGGAGTCCCAGTGTTTTATGTTGATAATAATTGAGTCAATTTTATGCGTGTACCTTAACAATCTATTTGCGGATTATCATAAATTTATGCCCTGCGGTTAGCAGGCGGAGAATCTCCGCAGATAACTTGTATTTTATCGTTAGCAACGATGTTATTTGCTGAAGGGGCTCTTGCTATCGGCCCTTGCGGTTAGCAGTTCGCCGGAACCGAGAAGCTGTTGTTTCCCATTTGGGGTTTGAAGGATCAGTTTGCCTTCGGGGTCGAGTCCCACTGCGATACCTGTCAGAGAATTCCCTTTTTGGTGGACCGTCACGGTTTTGCCAAACATGTCGGTTCTGTCGGTCCACTTTTTGACCAAGTGGGTTCTCTTTTCTTGCAGGAACTCTTCATACTCGCGATCCAGACTTTCAAGCAGGCTTAGAACAATTTTAGCGCGATTGACGGTATTTCCAGTTGCCAGTTTCAACGAGGTGGCTATGTCTTGAATATCTTCGGGAAAGCAGGTTTGGTTCAGGTTTATTCCGATTCCTACGATGACGGCCGTACCGGGGATGTATTCACATAAAATTCCCGCGAGTTTTTTACCGTTCAACAAGATGTCGTTTGGCCATTTGAGCTTCACCGGCACCGATGCCTGTTGCTGGATGGCGGATACGGTTGCGACCCCTGCCATTAAAGTGATGAGGGCCAGTTTTTCAGGGGTTAAATCTGGTTTTAAAAGTGTGGACAGATAGAGTCCTGTGCCGGTCTCAGAATGCCACGAGCGCCCCTGTCGACCCCTTCCTTGAGTTTGTCGGTCGGCGATGACGACTGCGCCCTCTGGGAGCGTCAGGTTACGCCGAATTTCCTCATTGGTTGAATCGACTTGCGACAGAACCTGCAACGGATTGCCGATTTTGACCGTGGTGAGCTTGCCTTCAAGGGCTGAAATATCAATGTCGAAAGAAGAACCCAGGATAACACCTTGACGTTAAAGGTTTGTGGCGAAGAATCTAAACTGCTCGTATTGTAGGGCAAAGTGCCAGAAAATGATTGAAATCTTATCTAAATGTTGATAAAAAGCTTATTCCAAAAACGTTTTCATGTGATGAACAATGTTTTTAGGAAATCGAAACCTTTTGAGAGGAGAGGGCTGGATGAAAAAGTTGGTAATTTCACTTATTTGGATTTCGCTGGTATTGGTTTTATCTTCCTGTTCGATGGAATCAAAGTTCAATGGCGAAGGTCACCAGTACGCACCTGAGGGTGTTGAAAAGAAACATTAATCTGCTGTTTTGCAGATAGCAATAACCCTTTCTCACGCTCGTGAGGCTGTTATTGCCAGTGACCTTGCGTGGTAAAGAGGTGTTATTTTTGGCGGGGAACGCTTTTGTTCCCTGCCTTTTTCTGTTTTTGATTTTGATTCCTTCCATATAAGTTTTTCCTGCAATATTTTTCTTTCTTTAATTTACGCTGATGGGACTAACCCACATACTTCATAAGTCTTTCTTCGTGTTGGTTGAAAACACTATAAAATCCCCCTCATCCTAGCCTTCTCCCTCCAGGGGAGAAGGGA
>JACNKA010000175.1 GCA_014382285.1 Nitrospinota bacterium
AAATCCCCCTCATCCTAGCCTTCTCCCTCCAGGGGAGAAGGGACATATTGCTTCCTCTCCCTTGAGGGGAGAGGATTGAGGTGAGGGTGATTTTATAGTGTTTTCAACCAACACGAAGAAATACTCAAGAAATATGCGGGCTAGTGGGTGTTAGTTGCCCCCACGGCTAGTGGTTGCTAACTCGCTCCACGCGGAGTGGACGGGAGACGAAGCGGAAGGGTAGCACCTGTCCGCCCTTTGAGGTGAGTTCTTCTGTTACCAATTGTTTTTTAGCTGGCGGCACGATGAAGGCCACACACCCTCCTCCACCTGCTCCGCAGACCTTGGCCGCCAGCGCTCCTTTTTTCATGGCAGAACGGATCAACTGGTCCATCTGAGGAGTGCTGATGCCGGGAGCCAACTGTTTACGGGCTTTCCATTCCTTGGCAAAAATCGGTGCCAGCTTTTTAAGCTGTCCTCGGCTCAATGCCTGCTCCATTTCCACTGCACAATCGCGAATGGTTTTCAGGTGACGGATCACTGCCCGGTTTCCATCCACGGCTTTTTTTGTCACTTCCCAATTGTTGATGCCTGAGTTTCTCGGTTTGCCGGTACAACACAGCACAAAATGCCGGGTCAGTTCAGCCGGGCTGATGGCAAACTTTTTGGTCTCGGTGTCTCGTACTCCGGGAACAACTTTGCGAACTCCCCCATACATCGCCGGATAATAATCCTGACATCCTGCCGGCACCTTAATGACTTGAGTCTCAATATTTTTAGCGATTTCGATCATCTCAGCCTTACGGTAACCCCGACCCGTTAAACGGTTGAGCGCCCCATTCAGAGCAATACTCAAGGCGGAGGAACCACCAATGCCTGAGCCTTGTGGAGCCTGACAGTTTGTCGAAATTTCCAGCCCTGACTTGGGCGCATAGAACTTCAACGTGCGCACAATGAGTTCCAACGGGTGATTATCAGGAAGAGTCTTCAACGAGGAAAAGTTGTCGCTCAAACCTAAATCGCATGAGGTCAGAAAAATACGTTTATCTTTTCGGGGAATGATTTCGACCGTGGCATAAAGGTCGATCGCCGCATTGAGGGTGGGGGGATTATCAAAAAACAGGTGTAAGGGCCATATATCCAGCGTTCCCCCGGCCAAATCAATGCGAGTGGGGGCAGAACTTTTAATGCGGGACACTCGATCAGAACCCCTTAGAGGTTTTCAGCATCGGTATTTTTTCTAGCTTCAAGATCGTCGATCTTTTTGCTCAGCTTGCTGACCAGAGCCGCGTAGGATTCGGTGCTGATTATCTTGGAAAACTGGGATCTGTAATTGCGGATCAAGCTGACCCCCTCTATCACAAAGTCATAAACCAACCATTGACCATTATCCTTGAGCATTTTGTAGTCGACATCGATCACACCGTCTTTACGGACAATCTGGGTTCTGACCAGGGCATATTGCCCTTTAACTTTTTCGTCTACATAGTTAATGGTCTCATCCTTATAATTCTCAATTTTGCTGGCGTAGGAGTTTTCAAGTAATTTTTTGAAAAGTGCTGTGAACTCTTCACGCTCCTCATCGCTACGGTCATTATAATTATTGGCCAGAGAACGCATCACCATCTGCTTATAATTGAAGCGCAGGCCTATCACCTGACGCAGTTTTTCCCTTCGTAAGACCGGATTTTTTTTGAGGTCCTGATCAGCAACAATCACTAGAACCTGATCGATGGTTCCTCTCACGTCCGCAGTGATTTGCGATTCTGCAAACGCCTGCCCGGAACCGAAAAGCAAAGAAACGGCAATCAATACATAAACCCAAATATTTTTCTTGTTCATCAAAAAATCCTCAAAATTTGTTTAAATCCGTCCTCTAGTAACTTTAGCAAATATGGTATTTCGAATCAAGCATCCAACCCTTCCCCATCACGATAAGTCTCAACTCACCCCCTCGGCGAAAAATGCCGATGAATCAATCAGTAGGCGTAAAACCATTTTCATCAGTATGAAGTGAACAGGAGTGAAAAACACCCCGGACTAAAAACTTAGTAAAATTTAAACAAATTCTTTAAAATATTGACAAATTTCATCAGATTTCATATAGTAGATTGATCCCAAAATAACTCAAAAGACCTAAATAATCAATATTTTAGACAGGGTAGCACATCGTGATCCAGAACCGTGTTTTTTCAGTCATAAAATTATCCCTCGCATTGTTGAGTCTTATAATGGTCGGATGCGGTGCCGTTGACCTTACAATTCGCCAGAGCAGCACAAATTCGAGCATGCAACCCCGGTCAGTCGCCATTTTGCCCTTCACCCTTGAGGAACCGGCTCATGAAGACGTTTCTCCTCACGATCTGTTCAGAACCTGTTTTTACAATTATTTCAGCTTTCTCGGTTATATCGACCTTCCCTTGGAAACCATTGACCTGAAGTTAAGTCAAGCTGGCCTGACCGACAATAAAAAGATTTTAGAGTTGAATCGTGAAAAGCTTCGAGAAATCCTGGGTGTTGATGCGGTGATTCGCGGCCGTGTTCTCTCTGCCAATAATTTCACCGGCGGCATTCACGCCGAAACTTCCATCAAAGCAAAAATTGAAATGCTTGACCTGAGAACGGGAGATATTCTCTGGGAAACCGAGCACAAGGAAAGCACCTACTCAGGAATCCTTTCTCCGACAATTGTCGAGATCATTCAGGATCAAATGGACAACGTAAAAGTACACCAGGCCTATTTCAAAACAGCGGAAATATTTTCGATCAGCATGATGAAGGAAATCCCCGATCCTGCCGACAACTGGACAGAGGAAATTCGTCTGCCAAAGATCACCAGCATTGAAACCAATTTAAAACCAAACCTGAAACTAAAACCCAATGACCGAATCTATGTGAACCTGAAAGGCGACCCGGGGCTAACCGGGTCTTTCGGTATTGGAAGCTGGAAATCAAACATACCCTTAAAAGAAATCGTGCCCGGACTCTACACCGGAAGCTACACCATAAAATCTTCTGACGATGTGAGCAGCTCTCTAATAGTCGGCGCTCTGAAAAACAAAAACGGCCTCACCGGGAAAAAATTCTATAAAAACGGTATGGCCCAGTTTGATCCTTCATCCACTAACTAACTATGATTTTGGCTAAAAACATTTCCAGTCTTGTCCGATCTTCAGGGATGTTGCTTTTAGTCACTCTGCTTTCTGCCTGCGCTTCAGATCTGCAAACCAAGGTATCCGGCCATTTGAACGACCTGTCCAAGCACCAAACCGTGGCCATCCTGCCGGTTGAAGCAAGCGATGCGGGACAACGGGAAATGGCAAAAATGTTCCGGCAAGGTTTATATGCCAATCTCAAGCAATCAAAATTCAATTTACTGGAAAAATATGTGGTAGACAGTCTGTTGAAGCAGAATCACTTGAATGATCCCGCAAGTTTTCTCACTATCAACCCCATGCAGTTTGGTGAAATTCTGGGCGCAGATGCCATTGTGTTCAGCCGCATCAACAAGGTGGAACGCAGTTACTTTATTGTGCATTCCTCGATTGAACTCAGCGTCTCAGTGCAAATGATAGATACACGCACCGGAGAGATCCTCTGGCGGGCCGAGCAAACGGAGCACGATTTTTCCGGCGTTGGCAAAATTCCTACAGGAATCTTCACTGCCCTGCTGGCTCCTATTCAGTTTGTGACCAATAAATTCAACCTGAGCAAGATGACCTCCGAAATGGTCGACAAACTGACCGCTCTGGTGAAAAAACCCGAAAACGCAAAAAAAGAAACTCAGTTTGAAAGTATGGTGATCGCGAAGAACGCCACCACCGACTTGAAAAAAATTGAAGAGCTCCAGCAACTCAAAGCCGAATGGGATCAGGCACTCACTCTGGATGAAGAAATGGAAGTCCTGACCTATCAGAAAACCCAAAGCGAAACACTGGGTCAGAAAAAGAATTCTTCCCCTCCTGCACCCATAGAGGAAATTCAAAACGAGGCACCTCTGAAAACAATGGCTCAGGAAGTCGACGCCGTGGAAATGGAGATGGCACAGCTTCCAACCACACCTGAAATAGAGACCGGGAAAACCATAACTCCCATTCCCTTGAACGCGTATAAAACGACCCTGGCCATACCAACCCGCATGGAAACCCGGCAGTCTCAAGAAAAAGTTATATCCGGAAAAAATATAAAGAAGAGTCCAGCATCAACGTTTTACACAGTACAGGTAGGCGCTTATAAAAAGGAAGTCTACGCTCAGAGGCTGCTGAAAAAGTTGGCAAAAAAAGGCTACAACGTTTTTGTGGTGCAGAATAACAAAAAGATTTACAAGGTACAGATTGACAAGTTTGAAAATAAACAAGACGCTCAAAAACTCGCCCAACTCATCCAGAAAAAAGAAAACCTAAAAAACTTTGTGACTCTCGCAGGGTAAGCCCACCAGATAGTAATGACTCCTCAAATCGAAAGTTTCTCATCGTTTTAACTCGACAAACTTATCCAGCAGATCAAAAAAGCTGTCAATCTCATCTTCGTTGTTATAAAAATGTGGCGAAAGACGCACAAGACCATCACGAACTGTGAGCTTCACTTTGTTCTTCAACATCCATTCATAAAGCTGGCTGACATCCTGATTCATAACGAAAGCAATGTTTCCTGAGCGTTCTTCCTGGCGCGTGGAGCTGTAAACTTTCAGCCCGCGCTGATTGAGTTGTTCTAGAACCCTGTCGCCCAAAGCCATCACTCGCTTTTCAATATTTTCGATGCCTGTTTCCAGTAGCAAGTCCAACGCCGCACCGAAAGCGTGGATGCTCATTGTGTTGAGCGACCCCTCTTCGAAGCGTTGCGCGTTCGGCCGGAAGGCAAACTCATAATTCATAAAGTCAGCGGCGTTGACCATATTCCCCCATCCCACCGTGACCGGATAAACTTTTTCCAGAACATCTTTTGAAATATAGAATCCGCCCAGCCCCTCTACACTGAGCATCCACTTATGTCCATCGGCAGAAAGAAAATCGATGTGGTCGCGTTTCACATCCATAGGCAAAATACCCAGGCTTTGAATGGCATCGACACAAAACAGAATGCCCTTATCTTTGCAGAACGCACCGATACGATTGAGATCGCTACGAAATCCGCTGTTGCATTCCACCGAACTGATAGAAATAAGTCTCGTCTGCGCATCCACTTGTTTGACCAGGTCGTCAAACAAAACCCGCCCTTCAACCGCAGGAACCATGCGGGTATTGACACCCAGGCGTTTCAGGTTCCACCATGGGTAAACATTGGCGGGGAACTCAATATCGGGGATGACCACATTGTCGCCCGACTTCCAATCCAGTCCGTTGGCAACGATGGACAGTCCTTCAGAGGTATTTTTAACAAACGCCACCTCATCCGTTCCGGCGTTGATGAGGTGGGCGAATTTTTTTCGGGCCTGATCAATATCTGCCACCCAGGTTTCGTAATGAGCTGTTCCATAGCGGGTGGCATCATCCACAAATGCCGTCACCACTTTTCGCACCCGCTCGGGTAAAGGAGCCACCCGGGCATGATCGAAAAAGATCAACTCTTCCATCACCGGAAACTCTTTTCTTAATTTTTCAAAATTCAAAACCAAACCTCCCGTGATTGCATTCTGGCCTCACCCCTGTTTACGCCGACTTGCCGTGGAGTCCCTCCACTGGAAACAAGCAATAGCTTTATTAGATGAATAACTCTTTATCGTGACCCAAGAAACTATTTTCAGTTGCCCCCACGGCTAGTGGCTCGCAAGATGGATTTAAACCCATATTTATGACGTATGCCATCAATCCCTTGATACAAGCCTTCCCAGCTTCGTCCACCTTTATTATCAAATAATTCTTCCTGTCGATGCGGATGCGGCGTCAGGGAAGTGAACGTGACACCTATCAGACGAACGCACACCCCTTGCGCGAACAACTTGCGAAACAAACCCGAAACAGTTTTAAATAATGTATGGTCTTCCGCGGTAGGTATATCCAGTGTTTTCGATCGCGTTACCGTCTTGAAATCGGAGTCGCGCAGTTTCAATATCACTGTACCGGCATACAGCCTACTCTCTCTGCTGGCCCGCTGTTTTTTCGGTCAGATAACTAAGTGTGGACTCCAGATATAACGGGTCTGTCGAATCCGTCTCCAATGTGATCTCACGACCCATTGAGCGTGGGTTTTCTGCCTCGTTGACAACAAGGCTATCGCTGATTCCCCGGGCTTTGCGATATAGCGATGCACCCCATTTACCATAGGCTTCTTCAAGTCGTTCACTTGGCAAGCGAGCAAGGTCGCCGACCGATGTGACCCCCATGCGCTTTAGTTCAGCCTCTCCTTTAGGCCCGATCCCTGGAACCCGACGGATGGGAAGCGGAGCCAGAAACTTTTGTTCCATACCCGGCGCGATCCACAGCATTCCATTAGGCTTGCAATAAGCCGAGGCAATTTTAGCCAGCAACTTATTCGAAGCAATACCAATGGAGGCATTCAATCCAGTTTTCTCACGAATCTCATTGCGAATTTTTTCTGCCGCCACCAGAGCCGGACCGTGCAGTCTTTCGCATCCGGTCAAATCGACAAACGCTTCATCGAGCGACATCGGTTCCACCAATGGGGAATAGCATCTTAAAATCTCAAACACCTTTACCGAATACTCACTATAACGACGGTGCGAACCACGCAAAAAAATCGCATGTGGGCACAACCTTTTGGCTTTCGCAATCGGCATGGCAGAATGAACCCCATACGCCC
>JACNKA010000119.1 GCA_014382285.1 Nitrospinota bacterium
TAGGCAAGTGTGGGTAAAAAAACACAATCAAAAAAAAATATTTCTCCTGGTTCCTGATGCACAACGGCAGAAGGAGGGGTTTTTCGGTTTCTCTTTCCACTAAAATATAAGCGCGGGAAAGATTCTTCTAATAAAAATTGCTCTTCCCTATTCGAAGGGAGTCAAATTGCTATGAAATATTTTTTCCAATTGATTTTTTTTACAATTCTAGGTTTGGCAACCGCCGCTCATGCTGAGATTCAAACTCAGGAGATCGAATACACCCAGAACGGCACAACTTTAAAGGGCTACCTCGCATACGACTCTGCCATTAAAGGAAAACGTCCGGGGATTTTAGTGGTCCACGAATGGTGGGGGCATAACGAACACGCCAGGAACCGCGCTCGCATGCTGGCCAAAATTGGTTACACGGCCTTGGCTGTTGATATGTATGGCAACGGAAAACTAGCCGACCACCCCAAGAAGGCGGGTGAGTTCTTGAATGCTGCTTTCAAGGACTGGGCTACTTCACAGGCTCGATTCAATAAAGCCAGGGAAGTTTTGCAGTCTCATAAAACTGTGGACGCAGAACGGATCGGCGCCATCGGGTTTTGCTTCGGCGGCGCGGTGTCCATTCGCATGGCACGAGGCGGTGCCGATCTGGATGGAGTCGTTGCTTTTCACAGCTCGTTGCCTTTGGAGCCGGCGATCACAAATATGAAGGCCTCTCTTCTGGTCATTAACGGGTCGCAGGATGGTTTTTTAAAACCTGAAACGGTCGGTTCTTTTTCCAGCCAGATGATGACAGGCAATGTAGATTTCACATACATGAACCTGTCTGGAGTCAAACACAGCTTCACCAACAAGCAGGCGGATGAGTTCAACAAGAAATTCAACATCCCCAGCCTTCAATACAACAAGCAGGCGGATGAGCGGTCCTGGTTGGCAATGCGAGAATTTTTTCAACGTGTGTTTAATCAGTGAGCGCATTGCAGGTTTCAATCAATGATCAATCGTATGCTCCTCAGCGGATTTTTTGCATCGGCAAAAACTATGACGAGCATGTGAAAGAGCTGGGGGGGCAAACGCCGGAGGAACCGGTGGTGTTTATGAAGCCGGTGTCGAGTATTGTGGCCCCCGGAGAAACCTTGCTCATGCCTCGCCATGGCAACCTTTTGCATCATGAGGTGGAAGTGGTGCTTTTAATAGGCAGGGAAGGGCAGGACATCCCCGAAGCAGATGCCCTGTCTTATATAGCCGGCGTCACTTTGGGGCTGGATCTAACCCTGCGCGATGTTCAGGGTCGGTTGAAAAAAACCGGGCTGCCATGGGAACTTTCGAAATCATTTGAGCAGAGCGCGCCTTTGGGGGATTTCAAGGCTTACGATTCAAATTCCATTGACCTGGAAAACTTTTCGTTCATCTGTTCGGTTAATGGCGATCTTCGTCAACAAGGCAACACCTGTGACATGCTGTTTCCCGTCAGGAGTTTGATTTCTACGTTGAGCAGATGGTGGACGTTGAGACCGGGCGATATTATTTATACCGGCACCCCGGCAGGGGTGGGGCCACTTGATTCTGGCGATGTGGTGGTGATTGAAAGTCCCGTCACCGGCTCATTTTCATGGACTCTTGCTCGTGACTGAGACGGATTAAAAAAGCGAGTCCTGCTCGCTCTGACCCGGCGGGAGTTTGTTGAAGTGTTTGTAGGCCATGGGGGTGGCGATGCGGCCACGCGGGGTGCGCTGGATGAATCCGGTCTGGATGAGATAAGGTTCGAGCACATCTTCGATGGTGTCTTTTTCTTCGCTGATGGATGCCGCCAGGCTTTCGATGCCGACCGGTCCACCGGAATATTTTTCGATCATTGCCAGTAGAAGTTTGTGATCCATTTTGTCCAGCCCTTTGCCATCCACTTCCATCATTTCGAGAGCGCTGGCTGCGACTTCGCGGGTGATGATGCCATCGGCTTTCACCTGGGCGTAGTCGCGCACACGTCTTAACAGGCGGTTGGCAATTCTTGGTGTTCCGCGTGACCGGCGCGCTATTTCATTAGCTCCTTCGGGGACGATGGCGATTTTCAGAATACCGGCGGAACGAATGAGGATGATTTGCAGTTCTTTCTCGCTGTAATAGTCGAGCCGATGCACGACTCCGAATCGGTCGCGTAAGGGAGAGGTGAGCAGTCCTGCTCTTGTTGTGGCCCCCACCAGAGTGAAGGGTGGCAGTTCCAGTTTGATGGAGCGGGCGCTAGGCCCCTGACCGATCATGATATCCAGTTTATAGTCTTCCATTGCCGAGTAGAGAATTTCTTCGATGACATTAGAGAGCCGGTGTATCTCGTCGATGAACAGAACATCGCCTTTTTTCAGGTTGGTGAGAAGCGCGGCGAGGTCTCCGGACTTTTCAATGACCGGGCCGGAAGTGCTCTTGATATTCGCACCCATTTCGGATGCTATGATGTTGGCCAACGTGGTTTTACCCAGTCCGGGTGGACCGTAAAACAGCACATGGTCGAGAGATTCTTCTCGCATTTGCGCTGCGGCGATGAAGATGTTGAGGTTTTCCTTGATCTTTTCCTGCCCGACATATTCTGTCAGTTGGCTGGGCCGGAGACTGTTGTCGAATTGGGCTTCTTCGTTGTCCAGTTCAGAATCTATGAGTCTGTCTTCTTCCATTATTTTTCCCTGGTACGGCTATAGAATATTCAAACTTTCTTTAATGAGTTCTTCCAGGCCGGCATCTTTGCCATTCTGGTTGTAAATTGTTTTCAGGGCTTTTTCCGCTTCCGGTTTTTTATAGCCGAGATTGAGAAGTGCCGAGAGTGCATCGTCATAAAACCCCTGTGTGGGGGCAGAGCCAGGCGGGTGTTTCATTTCCAGTGCCATGTCGGCCAGTTTATCTTTCATTTCGAGAGTCAGGCGTTCGGCGGTTTTCTTGCCGACTCCGGGGATAGTGCTCAGTTTGGCAGAGTCATTGCTCATCACGGCAGACAATAAGTCTGCCGGGGACATGCCGGACAGGATGCCCAGTGCCAGTCGAGGCCCGACCTTGTTGATGGTGATGAGTTTTTGGAAAATGGTTTGTTCCTCTTCCGTCAAAAAGCCGAAGAGTTTGAGTTCGTCTTCCCGCACGCGAGTGTGTATTCTGAGTGATACCGTCTGCCCTGAACTGGGTAGAGCGTAATAGGTGGATAGAGGTGTGAAAACCTGATAGCCCACGCCATTAACATCGATAATGGTGTATTCGGGAGATTTATAAGTCAGTTGTCCTTTAAGGTGGGCGATCATGTTTTGTTTATCTCTGAGCCTGTTTGATTTTCTGTTGCAGTTCGGCGTGATGAATGTGGCAGATGGCAACAGCCAGCGCATCGGAGGCGTCAAAGGGCTCGGGTTTTTCTTTGAGGCGTAGCAGGGTCGAGACCATGTCGCAGACCTGGTTTTTGTCGGCGCGTCCATAACCGACTACCGACTGTTTGACCTCAAGCGGACTGTATTCGGCAAGTTCAATGCCGCAGTTGACGGCGGCGAGTAAGGTGACACCGCGAGTTTGTCCGAGTTTTATGACCGTCTTTGCGTTGGTGGCGTAGAACAGGTCTTCCACCGCCACGACATCGGGCTGAAATTTTTCTATCGCCAGCACCAATTCATCATAAATGAGTTTGAGTCGTTGGGGAAAGGAATGTTTCGGCGAAGTGCGTACACTGCTCCAATGCACGGCATGCAGGTCATTTTTGATTTCTTCGACGATACCGAATCCGGTGCAGTTGCTCCCGGGGTCGATTCCCATGACGCGCATTTTTTTCAGCCTTGGTGAAAGGGTTAAATATTTGGATGGGCTACCCGTGCTCACTCACGCCGGGTTCTTGATTTTAGGTCTTAGCTGTTTTCTATGATAGCGGCCATGACATCATCCGAGATATCGAAGTTGGAATAAGCTTTTTGGATGTCGTCGTGGTCGTCTAGAATATCCATCAGTTTGAGAAGTGCTCGGCCTTTTTTTTCATCAAGGGAAACGGTGTTTTGTGGAATGCGGGTGATCTCCGCTACTTCCATTGGTACGCCGGCATCTTCGAGAGCCTTGCGTACCGCTTCAAAGTTCTCAATGGCAGTGGTGATTTCGTAATGATCGTCAATGGTTTGCAAATCGTCGGCACCGGCATCGATGGCGAGTTCCATCAGGTCGTCTTCGCTTTTATCTTCGGTTTTAACAGTGATGAATCCTTTTTGTTCAAACATCCACCCCACACAACCGTTTTCGCCCAGGTTCCCGCCAGCTTTACCGAGAGCGGCGCGAATTTCACTGACGGTGCGGTTTTTGTTGTCGGTCATTGCTTCCAGAAAGATGGCTGCCCCACCGGGACCATATCCTTCATAGGTGTGCTCTTCATACTGTACACCTTCCAACTCGCCGGTGCCTTTTTTAATGGCGCGGGTGATGTTGTCCACCGGCATGTTCTTGCCTTTGGCGATCAAGATGGCGGTTCTAAGACGAGGGTTGCCGTCGGGGTCTCCGCCACCGATGCGTGTCGCCACGGTGATTTCCTTAATGAGTTTGGTGAAAATTTTTCCGCGTTTGGCATCGGCAGCGCCCTTTTTATGTTTTATACTAGCCCACTTGGAATGACCGGACATATTCTCTACCCTCAATTCAAAAAATTATAAACTATAGGTAATTTAGCATAATCTATGATCTTCTCTCAACTTCGTATGAGCATATGACCGAGAAAACGGTAGAAATAAAAATTTCAGGGAAAACCATCCAGGCGAAAGTCGGCGAAACTCTGGTGCATGCACTCTGGGCGGCGGGTATGGCCGAAAGTGTCAAGACCGGTTGTGCTGGAGGGGTCTGTGGGGCCTGTACTGTCACTTTGCGCTATTCTGACGGCAGACAGGGGGGCACAGAACTGGCCTGTATGAAGCCAGTGGAGGCCGGCATGGAGATATTTCCCTGTCCCGTTGAAGCCGATGAGCCTGTGATGCCGGTGGCTCAGCCTGAACTTTCTCATCTGAAGTTGGCGTTTCCCACCCTCGACCGATGCACCAAATGCGGAAGCTGTACCACGGCCTGCCCCATGTCAATCCCGGTGATGGACTCGGTTTTACGCATGCAAAAGGGCGAATTTCAAGCTGTGGCGGAAGATTTTACCACCTGCATCCATTGCGGGCTGTGCCGGTTCGTGTGTGAAGACAAAGTCAAGCCGCATAATATGGGGCTCTGGCTACGCCGCTCTCTGGGCATGAGTCGGGAGATGGCGATAGAAAAAAACGAGGATCTTGCTGAGCAAGAGTGGCAATACCTGCTCGCTACAAATCGTGAAGTGAGGCTGGAAAGAGCCCGGCAGTTTCGCCAGTCTGGGAGGGTAGAGCCATGATGGAATGGGCGAAAGAGTCTCTGGAAAAACTTGAAAGTTCGCGCCCGGCCCGACTCAATCAGCCTGCGCCCTTGCCCAACTCAACCGAGGCAGATGCACTTCTCAAACAATATCACCCCGATTACCTGGGCCACGAGAGGCAGGTGAACGTTGGCCCCAATGCAGGAGAAGAGAAGTTTCCTTTAGAGCTTGCCCGGTTATTAGAGGGAGACAGCCCTGTCGAGTCGAGCTATCTACCCAGTCCTGAAATAGAAACCGATGTTTTGATCATAGGAGGCGGTGGAGCCGGGGCGGCTGCAGCTCTGACGCTGCAAGGATCGGGGCTCAATGTCCATCTTGCCACCAAACTCAGGCTGGGCGATTCCAACACGGTGATGGCCGAAGGGGGCATTCAGTCCGCTCTCGGTCCTGACGACTCGCCAAGACGACATTTTGCCGATGCTCTGGTTGGCGGACACGGTGATAATGATCCTGAACTGTTGCGGGTTCTTTGCGAACAGGGGCCGGAAAGCATTCGTTGGCTCAGTCAACTCGGTTGTTTGTTCGATCAGGATGAGGACGGACGGTTTCGTTTGCGCGGTGGCGGCGGGACTTCGGTGCCGCGTGTATTGGCTTGCAGGGACTACACCGGCCTGGAGATCATGCGTGTATTGAAAGATGCGGTGCGCTTGACCGACACCCAATTGCTGGAAGAACATGTGGCGATGGAATTGATCGATGATGGCAAGGGCCGAGTGACCGGGGCCATTCTGTTTGACCGGAGTGCAGGGAAAACGGTCTGTGTTTCGGCGAGGGCCGTGATTCTGGCTACCGGTGGTAGTGGGCAGATTCGCTTACAAGGCTTTCCCACCAGTAATCATATTGGTGCAACCGGTGATGGTCTGGTGCTTGCCTATCGGCAGGGGTGCCGCCTTATTGATCTTGACAGTTATCAGTATCACCCTTCAGGGGCCTGTTATCCAGAAGCTCTGGCCGGGCAGTTGGTGACCGAAGCGATCCGGTCGATCGGGGCTCAGGTGGTCAATGCCGAAGGAGTGCACTTCATTGATGAGATGGCCTACCGCGATGTGCTGGCCGGGGCCATCATCAAGGAAATCGCCGAAGGAAGAGGTGTGAAAACTCCGCATGGCAAGACAGGAGTCTGGCTCGATACCCCGATGATAGATTTGAAAAAAGGGCCGGGGACACTGGCTCGCCAGTTTCCCGGATTGATCCACCGCTTTGAGCGGTATGATATTGATCCGGCGAAAACACCGATTCTGATTTATCCG
>JACNKA010000077.1 GCA_014382285.1 Nitrospinota bacterium
TGGATTCTCAAGAGAAATAACATTATCCTTACTCATGGTGGTGCCTCCTTTGTTTGAATTGCTTTTTTCACAGAAAACAATTTTACAACAAAGGGGACGCCGCCTCCTCATTCCTCATACACCAGAAATGAGCATAACTCTATTCGGGGAGACAACTTTCGGTAAGCCAGTTTTAAATTTTCCCGATATTTTAATACCAGATCAGAATATCTACTTTCCAGTGATTCTCTTTCTAATTTAAAATCAAACAATTCAGTTACACTTGCCACAAGTTTGTCAAGAGTTGCCTGCTTAAATGTGTCATGATGTTTACAAGTAATAATAAATACTTCTAACTCCGAACCAGAACGAGGCCAAGAAAAAGAATCTAAGTCAGTAAGAAAATATCCATTTACAAGAATAAAAAATCCATCAATACCTCCATCGTCTCGTCCATCAACCATGCCCAATTCAATTTCATCTTTTGAAAGATCTTTATCCTTTAAAATTTGCTCGCAAGAAAAATATTCAAATGCTTCATCTCGGTGAGAAGATGGCAACCTTTCTTCGACACGGTCATCGATAATCCCATCTAGTAGAACCTTGTCATTTTTGGCCATATGGTCCTTTTTGAAGAAAAATATAAACGGTGTGGTTAGTTCTTAATATCTTTAATAAATCTATTTCCGAATTCGGATTTTACAGGCTCATGGCAAAGAATGAAAGAACCAATCCTTCGATTGTGGCTAAGGTGAAAGGCAACCCCCCTCAACCCCCTTTTCTTGTCGGAGGGCTAAGTTATTTTTTATTGCCCCCGGCGGCTCGCCCCTTGGCAGGGGGGGTGCAAGGGGAAGTCCTCATTATGCCGAGTGAGCTGTTGCCAGCAACATAAAGACATTGCAATTTACCAGCGGAGGTTCTCCGCACTTGACCAAAGGGTTGATTCCATTTAGAATAGCCGTCATCTGATTTTTCAGGCGCGTAGCTCAGGGGTAGAGTACTTGCTTGACATGCAAGGGGTCGGCGGTTCGAAACCGCCCGTGCCTATTTTATACAGCCTCAAATGGCTGAGTAGCGGGCATCATGCCGGTGCGTATGATGCCTTTTCATTTTCGGGCGCGGAACACGCTTTAAATCACCCCAACCCCTCTTCGGCGAAGAGGGGTTCATTTAATTCCCCCTTCTACGAAGGGGGTTAGGGGGATTTGGTTTTTGCACCTAAGCGTCTAGGCCACGGGAGATAAATTTAATAAATGTCGAACAACCCAAACCAGCCAGACTTAGAAACGCTTCGCCACAGTTGCGCCCATTTGATGGCGCAGGCGGTTCAGGAGCTGTTCCCCGGCACCCAGGTCACCATTGGTCCTGTGATCGAAGACGGTTTCTATTACGACTTCTCCCGCGACAAGGCTTTTGTTCCTGAAGATCTGGAAAAAATCGAAAAGCGCATGAAGGAAATTGCCGCCAAAGACCTGCAAGTCGTGCGCAGCGAACTTCCCCGTGAAGAAGCGATAAAAAAATTCACCGACATGGGCGAAAAGTTTAAGGTCGAGATCATCGACTCCATCGATTCCAGCGAGCCGCTTTCGGTTTATTCGCAGGGCGACTGGGCCGACCTCTGCCGTGGCCCGCATGTTGAGTCGACCAAGCAGATCAAGGCTTTCAAACTGCTAAACACTTCTTCGGCCTACTGGCGCGGAGACGAGCGTAATCCCGTTTTGCAACGCATTTATGGCACCGCCTGGAACACTGAAAAAGAACTGCGCCTCTATCTCAAAAGACTGGAAGAAGCCAAGAAACGCGACCATCGCAAACTGGGTAAAGAGCTCGATCTATTTTCTGTCTCAGACGAAATCGGGCCGGGACTCATTCTCTGGCACCCTAAGGGCGCACGCATCCGCCATTTGATGGAAGATTTTTGGAAGAAAGAACATTTCAAACACGGTTACGAGATGGTCATCAGCCCGCATGCGGCGAAGATCGACCTGTGGAAGACCAGCGGCCATACCGAGTTCTATAAGGACAACATGTTCTCAAATATGGATATTGAGGGCAAAGAGTATGTCATGAAGCCGATGAACTGCCCCTTCCATATCCAGATTTACAAGACCAAATTGAGGAGCTACCGCGACCTGCCGGTGCGGTTCGGCGAGTTGGGCACGGTTTACCGATATGAACGTTCGGGTGTTCTGCACGGCCTGCTCCGCGTACGCGGGTTCACGCAGGATGACGCGCATCTGTTCTGCCGTCCGGCGCAGATTGAAGAGGAGATCACCAAGGTTCTCGACTTGATCGTTTATATCCTTCAATCATTTGGATTCTTTGAGTACAAAATTTATTTGAGCACCCGGCCCGAAAAATCTGTCGGCGCAGATGCGGATTGGGAAACCGCCACCAAGGCTTTGGAAAATGCTCTGAACAACAAAAAACTCGATTTCGAGGTCGACCCCGGCGAAGGCGTTTTTTATGGCCCGAAAATCGACATCAAGATCAAGGACAGCTTGAACCGATATTGGCAGGTTTCGACGGTGCAGGCTGATTTTAACCTTCCCGAACGCTTTGATATCAGTTATATTGAGGAAGATGGGCAACGCCATCGACCGATCATGCTTCACCGGGCTTTAATGGGCTCGCTGGAGCGGTTTTTTGGTTGTCTGGTCGAGCATTATGCCGGAGCTTTCCCGTTATGGCTGGCCCCGGTTCAGGTCGTTCTTTGCACGATCACCGATAATCAGACCGAATATGCTGAAAAATTGGCTCAACGGTTTGAAGAATTTGACATTCGAGTAGAAAAAGACTTGCGAAATGAGAAGATTGGGTTCAAGATACGGGAGGCCCAATTACAGAAAATCCCTTATATGATTGTTTTAGGGGATAAAGAGGTGGAATCCCAGACTCTGGGTGTTCGCAAGCGTCGTTCCAAAGAAACCCGGACCCTCGATTTCGAGACATTTCTCACAGAACTGAAATCTGGCATAGATTCTAAAATGATAGAATCTGATGATTAATTTTTTATAGAAGGTTGCATTTAAATTAATAATAATAATAAGAAACAGCGCATTAATAAGATGATTCGGGTACGAGAAGTATCCGTGATTGACGATGAGGGAGAGGCGCTAGGCACATTGCCGACAGAAGAGGCTCTGAGTATAGCTCAAGATCGAGACATGGATCTTGTAGAAGTTGCGCCGACCGCTAACCCGCCTGTTTGCCGAATCATGGATTATGGCAAGCACAAGTACAAGGCTAGCAAAAAGGCCCACGAGGCTAAAAAGAAGCAGAAAATCATTCACCTCAAGGAAGTCAAGTTTCGGCCTAATACCGACCAGCACGATTTCGATTTTAAATTGCGGAATGTGCACCGGTTCCTGGGAAATGGTGACAAAGCCAAAGTGGTGATTTTCTTTAAAGGTCGCGAAATCGTGCATCGTGAGTTCGGAATGAGAGTGTTGCAACGTGTTGCCGAGGCAACGGAAGAAGATGCTGTCATTGAGCAGCAGGCCAAGCAGGAAGGACGTACCTTGGTCATGATTCTCGCCCCGAAAAACTCTAAGACTAAAAAAGGCGGCTCGGTTAAAGCGCAAGCGGTTCCTGAAAAGGTGGCCGCACCGGCAGTAGTTCCAGCGCAAGCGGCATCCGCACCAGCAGTCGTACCCGCGCAAGCGGCTCCCGCGCCGGCAGCAGTGCCACCGAAGCAGGAATAAAATAGAATCAATAGAACACGGAGCAAACAATGCCAAAGATGAAAACTAATAAAGGAGCCGCGAAACGGTTCCGCAGAACAGGCACCGGTAAAATTGTCAAGAACAGTGCTTTTACCAGCCATATTCTGACAAGTAAAACCACCAAAAGAAAAAGAAACCTGCGAAAGTCCAGCATTATGGCGCCTGGGGATGCAAAACGCATGAAGACTTTGATCCCTTACTGACCCAGGGTTAATCGCAAACACATTGCCCCTCACGCTATAGTGGGCGGCCCAGACGGAGAATTTCAAAATGCCACGAGCAGTAAACGGGACTGTTGCCCGGAATCGACGCAAAAAAATCTTAAAATTAGCCAAAGGCTATCGCAGTGTGCGGAGCACCTGTTTCCGCAAGGCTCGGGAAGCTGTTGAACATGGTTTATGCTACGCCTATCGCGATCGGAAAAACCGCAAGCGCGAGTTTCGCCGACTCTGGATTGCCAGAATTAATGCCGCAGTCAGAGCTCAAGGCATGAACTACAGCCAGTTCATGTATGGACTGAAAAAAGCCGAGATTGGGCTAGACCGAAAAGTTCTCTCTGATATGGCTATCCACAATCAGGACTCTTTCAAAGCTCTGACCGAAACCGCCCGCGCCCAACTCGGCTAGGCGCGAGGCCATTGAGCACGTGATATTCTGCTCTTACCCGTTCCGGGCATGAAAGTTAATGTTGGGATTCCACACGTGCCCCAAAGGGGTGATTGCTTCTTCTGACGGAGAACCCTTTCCCCGGCGTAACATGTTTCTGCCAAGTCACTTCTGCCGTGAGCAGGCGGCCCCTAGCTGAAAAATGATTGAAACAAAATTCATCGAAAAGCATCGGCAGGATTTCGACTCCCGCATCAGCACTACTTCAGATCAAGAGTCCCTCAAACAACTCCGTATAGATTTCCTCGGCAAAAAAGGCTGTGTCCAGGCCTTGATGAAAGAGCTACGCGAGGTTCCCCGCGAACAAAAACAGGAAACGGGGCTGCTCATCAACGAATTCAAGCAACATGTCAATGACATGCTCAGGGGGAAAGAAGAGGAGCTGGGAAAACCTGCCAGTCATCAGCCTTCTAAAAACGAAACCTTTGACACCACCCTGCCGGGAAGAAGAGAAATCACCGGAACCCTGCACCCCATCACTCAGGTGATGGAAGAAATCACCGCCATTTTTATGGGTTTGGGTTTCCAGGTCGAAGAGGGGCCTGAAATTGAAACGGACTACTATAATTTCGAAGCTTTAAATATTCCTAAAGACCACCCCGCACGGGATATGCAGGACACCTTTTATGTTGAAGGGGAAACGGTTTTGCGCACCCATACTTCTCCCGTGCAGATTCATGTGATGGAAAACCGCGAACCCCCGTTACGAATTATCGCGCCGGGAAAAGTCTACCGTTGCGACTCCGATGTTTCCCACACCCCGATGTTCCATCAAATCGAAGGACTCATGGTCGATAAAAATGTTTCTTTCAGCCACCTCAAAGGCATTATGAATATCTTCCTTCAGGAAGTGTTCGGCAAAGACACGAAAGTTCGGTTCCGTCCCAGTTTTTTTCCCTTCACCTGCCCCAGCGCGGAAGTTGATATTCAATGCGTGATTTGCGGCGGAAAAGGATGTCGGGTTTGCTCGCAAACCGGGTGGTTGGAAATTCTCGGTTGTGGAATGGTCGACCCGGCAGTATTAAAAAGCGTCAACTACGATTCAGAAGAATGGACCGGGTTCGCGTTTGGGCTCGGCATTGAGCGCATCTCCATGCTGAAGTACGGCATCAACGATATCCGTCTGTTTTTTGAAAACGACCTGCGCTTCCTGAAACAATTCTAACCACGTAACGCGTGGCGGTGATAAGCCATCGCTTTATTGAGCGGACGAAGAGCATCTCGGCTTACTAAGTTTTTCCCCAGTTCCTCCAGCCATGAAACTTTCAACCAGACTTTTAAATCTGCTCACTGCTATCGGTTGTTTTGCTATTGCCGGAATTGCCGTCGCCTATTTTCTTATCAACGAAAAGTTTGAGTGGATTCCAGAGTCCGCTCTGGAACTTGTTCGTGAAAAAGAACTTTTAGAGCGACCTGATGCCAAACGTTGCTCTGAATGCCACAAGGATATTTATGAGGCGTGGAAGGAAAGTCGACACTCCATCTCCTGGATCAGCAAAACTTATATTGAAGCGTCGGAAAATCGCTCCAAAGAAAAATGCCTGGCTTGCCATATCCCAGAGTCGGTAACGGGGGAAAAACCCAGCCCCAGGCTGGATCGGCGCGATGATGGTATCTACTGCGTGTCCTGTCACTTTGTGAACGGCAAGATGAACGGCCCTTACGATCTTGTCGCCCCTCCACACCCCACTCACCGCAATCCGGATTATGTAAACTCCAGGTTCTGCGGTTCCTGCCACCAGAAAACATTCAAGGAATGGAAAGAAACCGGGGTGGAAGATACCTGTCAGAATTGCCATATGCCGCGCACAAAAGACAGGCTGACACAAAAATTTCCCTTAAGCCTGCTACACAAACAAAAGTGGGTGGGCAGTCATAAATTTTTGCATGGGGACTTGAGCGAAAAAGATATTCTCATGGAAGCGGAGTTTAAAAATAATTTTTTTAATTTAAGCCTGCTCAATAAAACTGTGCCACACAAAGTACCCACTGCCGACAATGGCGACCCAAGGATTTATCTCTACATCACCTTTTTAAACGCCGCCGGGGAACAAGTTGATCAGGCTAAAGAGATCCTCGCGCCCCAACAGGAGACAGCTCTACCTTTTAATAAAGAGGTGCGCTTTCGTTACCGTCTTTTCGATCCGGTAGCTCAAGCTATTATTGTCTTAAAATATCAACCGGCATGGTCCAAGGAAAGGGTTGTGATCTGGGAAAAAATCATCCGGCCCTGACGAGTTATCATTTGATTATTCTCAAATTATTCCATTAAACTTTTACCAATGTTTATCTCGCAAATGGAGACAGATCATGAGTTCAGCCCGTATATTTTCACTGTTTATTATATTCATTTTCTTTCTGGCTCTTCCTGCTCAGGCTAAAGATATGATCTTGAAGGAACCGCCGCAATCCTTATCCAAATACTATCCTCCCGAAAGCAAGGAACCGAAATGGATCCAGCAGATGCACAAAATGAGCACACATTTTGGCGGAGTGTTTGTGAACTTAAAAGAAAAAGATTTTGAAAACGTTGATAAACACGCCGACAAGCTCGTGGAAGAATATAAAAAGACATCCGAAATGGTTCCGGAGTGGGAGGAGTATTTCGACATTAAAGCTGCGGAAGCATTCGCAGCAGCGGCTAAAACTCATGACATGGCCAAGGCCGGCAAAGCCTCTGGCGGACTCGGTAAAACCTGCGGCAAATGTCACGCCGAACAGGAGGTCGCGGTATGGACCCGGTTTCACTGGCCCAGTTTCCGTAAAATTAAAGTTACCGACCCCATCAGCGAAAAAGAAATGGGCTTCGACGACTATATGAGTCAAGTTTCTTCCTCCTTTAAAGGGGTTACCGTTAATTTTGGCGAAGGACAATATGACCGCTCGGCCAAAGCGTTAAAAACTTTCAAGTCGCAGTTTATGGAGTTGAAGTCCACCTGCTCCAAATGCCATACCACCGATGATGTGAAACGATTCTATGTTGGTGAAGACGCAGACACCGCATTTGCAGGCCTCGCCAAAGAACTCAATGCTGAAAAACCCAACCCTGGAAAGTTCTGGAAAAATATCGGGCTACTCGGCAAAACCGGATGCAAGCATTGTCACCTGACTCATCGAACCTACTCTTTCATACGGGAAACCTGGGAGCAAAAATAGAGATAAATTGGCAGGCCACCACAAGAACACCCGTCTGCGCACCCCTGCAGACTGAGTTTTTAGAAGCCTAAACTCCAAATAAACGACTAATACAGGATAATTATTTTTTGGCACAAAGATTGCTCTTTACATAGCCATTGAGATCAACTTTTTTAAACTAAATTGTGGTTTTTCATGAGCTATCAGGCAACAACACCCGGTTGCATCTTCCAAGCTATTATTTTTATTGGGGTTTTTTCTGTTGCAGGGGTCTCATCCCCTGTGAGCGGAAAAACCTTGTTAAATAGGGAGATTCGATAATGGCTTACGGAGTGTTAACTATTGTGCTCGGATTGGTCATTTTTTTAGCCTATAAACTCTTCCCGGAAAAGTTGAAAGGGTCCGCCCAGACTCAGGAGGCTGACCCAAAACCGGAAAAAAATGACGGTGCGGGACATAAAAAGGATAGCTCTCCCGGAAAGCTGGCCCAATGGGTTTTGCAAGCCGAAAAAACGAAAAGCGAACTAAAAGAGAAGTTAGGCCGAGCCCCTATTGTGCCCCACTCCGAGACTTTGTTCGGCCGCACTCAAGTCCTTGTCGATTTATTCAAAGCCATCAATAAAGAAACATCTTTTATTGAATTATACGGAAAACAGGGTGTTGGTAAAACCGCTTTAGCTCTGGAAGTGGTTAAAAAATACAAATTTAATTACAAAAATGTTTTATTGTATCTGGATTTTGGCGGGGCAGGGGAACAAGAGCTTTCGAGCAAGGATGCCATGGTGCAAGTTATTCTCTCTATCCGACCCACGATGCGCATCCCTGAAAATTTGACCCAACTCAGCAAGCTGTACCAGCTTATAATGGGGAAGCATCAGGGCGTATTTATTATGGATAATGTGGTCTCGGCCGATCAGGTTAAAGAACTGAAACCCGCCGTATCCCTTTCCTGGCTGATGATTGTTACGTCTGAGAAAAAATTGGGCATGGACGAGGCCCTCTCAGTTAAAGTTGAAGCACTGGAAGTCGAGCCCGCCCAGGAACTTTTGGTCGATAGAACGCTCAGAGTGAAACCCAGAGCAAGAGAAACCGCTAAATTATGCCAGGGTCTTCCTCTGGCTCTTGAAATATGTAGCCGTTTTCTTTCCGCTAATGTGAAGGTGTCTCCGTCAGACTTTGTTAACCTGTTGCGTAAATACCGGAACAATTCATTATTGGAACAGAATGATGAGCACGAAGAAGCATTGCTGGCCGCCTTCAAGGCAGTTTATAGTTTCTTAAGTAATAAAGAGCAGAAAGTTTTTAACCAGTTGGCGGTCTTTCCCGCATCCTTTGAACTGGTTGCTTCCTCCCAGATTTGTGAGGATAATGGAGATTGTTTAAAAACCCTTTCTCAGTTTGGCCTGACCAAGTTCAACCCGGTTACCAAACGCTATATTCTTCACAACTGGATCAGAAGCCAACTTAAAAACTATCTTCCTGAAAAAATCTCCCGAGAGACAAGGCTGAGGCATGCGGCTTATTATCTTCCCCTCCTCAAAACAGCACAGGAAAACATATTGAAGAGTGGCGAAAAATCCCGCGATGGGCTGAATTTGCTTCAACGGGAATGGGTTAACATTCGAACAGCCTTGGACCGAATGCGTAAAAATAGCGTGGAGGGAAAACAAGCTGCGGAGCTGTTCAATTCATACATGGTCGCGGGGGCCGAAACGCTACCTCTCTATTTTTTCCCAAAAGAATGCCAAGGCTATCTGGAAGCTGGACTGAAAGTTTCCCAAAGACTGAGCACAAAAAACAGCGAAACCCAACATCTGCTAAACCTTGGGGCATTTCACATCTCCCAGGCAAAACACAAGCAGGCCAGCGAATACCTGGAACAGGCAGACCAACTGGCCACTACCTTGCAAGACCCTCAAAGCAAAGGGAAAATTCTTAACGAAATGGCAAGGTTGCATCTTACTACTGGCAAGACAGATGAAGCCATTGAGGTGCTTTTAGAAAAAAGACAATTGTGCCAGGAAAATAAAATTGAGGTGGATGAGGAAATCAGTTTATTACGGTTGGGCCTGGCCTTTGAAAAAAAAGGTGAGTTTGGCAAAGCCATTGAGGCAATGAAAGAAGGTCAAATAAGAGCGAAGGAAACCGAAAACGCACACTGCCTGGAAACCCTTCTCAAACATCTCGCGTTCTGTCTAGGTGAAGTCCAGGATTTTTCCAGTGCGGAGGATTATTTTGATGCCAGCCTGGGATTGGCTCGAGACCTGGGGAAGAAAAAAGATGAAATGGCAATTATCCTGAGGTTTGGAACAATTTATACGAAGTCCAAAGATACTCAACAAGCTTTGAGCCTGCTTGAAGAGGGAATTCAATTGGCTGAGAAATATCACGACAGCAGATACAAAGGACTATTTCTGATGCAAATCGGAGACGCTTACACCCTCATGCAGGACAAGCAAAAAGCGATGGAAAGTTATATGAACGCCATAGATCCGCTTAAAAAAGCCAAGGAAACAGGCCTGGTCAATGAAATCAACAAACGGTTGAGCCAGTCCTTTGATCTGAAAGAAATGGACGCGATAGAAAATGTGCAGTTGGAAAATAATGTGGAAGCTTCTGCAATAAAAAGAGTCATCAAACCCAGGAAAAAGCTCAGCACAGACAAAGCGCTCAGCATGGTACAAGCCAAAACAGATGAGTTTATTGAGCGCGGAGACAATAAAATGATTTCTTATTATATAGGCAGTATTGAGAAAATCATTAAAACCTATGATCTGGATATTAATGAATCCACTACCCGGGAAAGCCTGTCAGAGTTGATGGGAACACTTCGCCAGAACAACCATCACGCCTGCGCCACTATCTTCAAAAATAAGTTCAGCCTGTAAACCCGTATTCTTCACCGGCATCCCGCCCTTCTGGTAACAATATAACTATCGTCACTTGATCAATTCCTGATCGAAATAGTTTATGGACATTCCGGCATCAAGAACCAGGCCCTGGGCGTTGATACCGCTGGCGCGTTCGCTCAACAAAAATACCGCCGCATTGGCCACCTCCTGAGTGGTCAGAGCCCTTTTCCTCAATGTTGCTTTCTCTGCGTGCAGGTAGGAGTCGATGTAACCGGGGATGCCCGCTGACGCCGATGTCTTGAGCAAGCCCGGGTTAATGGAGTTGAACCGAATCTTTGAAAATGCGCTGAACGATTTCGCCAGAAAACAAAGCGCAGAATCAAGCGCCGCTTTTGCCGGAGCCATGTAGCCATAGTTTTCCGCCGCCATTCGCGTGGTCGAAATCGATACCGTAACAACGGAGGCCTGTTGATCGAACAAATCTTTAAACACGTTGGCAAGATGAATCAGGGAATAACAACTGATATCAATGGACTGGAGAAAATCCTTTTTTGGCGTTTCATGAAACGGCTTCAAACCTTCAGAATAATTGGCAAAAGCTATGGAGTGGACGAGCCCGTGCAGAACCTTGCTGTGCCCAGCAACCTGAGTCTTCAAGCGTTCAACTTCTTCCTCTTTTTCCGCATCGCAGACGAAAACCGTTTTACCCGCTAGAAGTTTTTCCAGTGATTTTTTGCGGTCTTCGGAACGAACGCTGTAGACAACGTTCGCGCCTTCTTCTTCCAATGTTTTCGCGATATACCAGGCAACACTTTTCTTATTTGCCACTCCGGTCACGAGGATGTTTTTATTTTCGAGATCAAGAAAGCTCACTCTTTATTTGCCACCCCGGTCACGAGGATGTTTTTATTTTCCAAGTTAAAAAAAATCATTTTGTCTCTTCAACCAGCATGGCAGAAAACTCCAGACTGACAGCAGTTTTACCATTAACGCTGGCTTTACCCGTCATATAAGCCGCAGTGCTGACCAGGTCTTTGAGGGTCACTTCGACTTGCAGGGTGTCTCCCGGATGAACCGCATGCTTGAGCTTTATGTTATTGACCCGGGTGAGAACCGGAATCCTGCCTTCGCTGGCAATACGTTTACCCATCATGATTGCACCCGCCTGAAATATGGCTTCAAAGATCAAGACCCCCGGCATAATCGGATTTCCGGGATAATGTCCTTCAAAAAAGGGTTCTTTCGGATCAATTTTTTTTTCCGTCTTGATCGTATCGGCACTTTCTTCAAGCACACGATCAACAAACAGGAAAGGAGGGCGGTGGGGAATGTATTGGAGAAAATCCATTTTATAATCCCCCGGTTACCTCTAGCACCGAACCGGTGATGTAAGCCGCCTCCTTCGAGGCCAAGAACAACACCGGGTGGGTGACATCTTCCGGAGTGCCAAAACGTTTCAAGGGAATCTGGTCTTTATAGACTTTCCTCTGCTCTTCCGGCAAGTCGCCAATGAAATCGGTATCAATGAAACCTGGCGATACGCAATTCACAGTTATCTTCCGGCTCGCCACTTCCTTGGAAAGGGATCGTGTGAAAGCCACCTGCCCCGCTTTTGACGCAGCGTAATTGGCCTGGCCCGCAAACCCGAACTTGCCGATAGGTGAGGTTAAAGTAATGATCCGCCCATACCTCTGACGCATCATGGACTGCACCGCCAGCTTGCTCAAATTGAAAGTTCCAGTCAAATTGGTATCAATGACCCTGTTCCAGTCTTCCGCCTTCATCATGCCAACAATGGAATCGGAACGAATGCCTGAACTGATAACAAGGATCTGAAAATTCTCATATTTTGCTTCGACTTCTTTATAAAATTTTTCAACCGCTGCATAATCGGTAACATCAAACTTATGAATGTCGAGAAAATCGGCGTGGTCGGCATTGGCTTGTTTAAAGTTCTCCGCCTCCTCATCATTACCACGATAAGTGGCGATGACTTTCGCGCCTGCCTTGAGAAAGGCCTCAGAGATAGCTCGGCCTATGCCGCGCGTACCACCCGTGACCAGAGCCGTTTGTCCTTTAAAATCAAAAATCATGGCTCTATGTTATATGTAAAATGAATTTCTTGAAAGAGGAAAGAGCAGTAACTAATGCTTTAGGCCGATGCGGTCACCAGGCTCGGCCGCAACTGGCGGAGGAATTTATCGGTTTCGTTCGCAACAATGACTCCATAGTTCGCCGCTCCCAGCCAGCCCGACATGATAATCCCCACCGATCCGGCATGGAACAGTCCGTTGATCTGCTTAGGAAGGTCTCGGCTTATTTTAAGCCCTTCAAACTTGGTTCCAAACGAAGTGCCCGAAGGGTGCAGGGTATAACGTTTAAAAGTTTTCGGGGTTGAGGCTTCCACATGATCCACTTTGTTGCGTATACCCGGAACATATTTATCCAACGCATCAAGAGTTGTTTGCTCCAGATCATGTTTGTCTTTTTTGTATTGAGATTCGCTCAGGTTGGCCCAGTCCTGATAACGGGCGTTGGTCGAAGAAACAATGGAGTATCGATTTGTCCCCGGCCGGATTTCCGGATAATAAAATGAAAACGTCCGACTGGTAACATCTTTGCTCAATATTTGATCCGTACAGTATTCATCCGCCACAGATGAAAACAGCAAATCGCCCACATTCGGCACGATTTCGCCTTTTTTGATTCCCATATAAACCTGGCAACTGGAATTATTGAGCCGCACTTTTTTAACTTCTTCGATAAATTCGGGATCAAAATGTTCCTCGCCGGTCAACTGTTCGATAGTGGTCAACAGGTTGGAGTTGGAAAGCACCGATTTGCACTGGATGTCCTGCCCGTTGATGCGAACCCCTTGCACCGTTTTATCATCCACATAAATTTTTTCGACCATGCAGTGAGTGCGAATGTCTACACCGTTTCGCAATAGCTCCTGCTTCATTTCCTTAATCAGGTGATCGGTCCCGCCCTGATAGGTGAAAACACCCTTGTCCATGAAGTTGGAAAAAACAATGCCATAAGTTATCGCCGGATCATCAAGAGTAGAACCGTTGGCGTAGGTGATCGGTTCCATAAGAAAACGCCAGACATCGGTGCGACCCGGAAAATATTTCTCAAAAAGTTCGCGGGTGGTCATGACCACTTCGTCATAGAAATTCATATCACGAACGGTCAAAAAGAACTCGTCGATCACTTCTCTTAAAATACCGAAACGCTCGCGCAATATATGGGTGAAGTCGACTTTGTCGAAGGAGGTATTAACGGAAAACTGTGGGTTATCGAAACGTACATTTTTGAGCTGGATAACCCGGTGCGAGATATCTTTGGTCCAGTATTTTCGCAGGGTTTTAATCATGCCGCAGGGGAACCCGTGCAGGGAGATATCCATAACATGCCCGCCCTTGCGTTTGAACCAGGTGGCCATGCCGCCCATATTGTAATGATGCTCGGCCAGTAAAACTTTGTGCCCCAGCTTAGCCAGAAGATTAGCCGACGTCATTCCCGCCAGACCACTTCCAATCACGACCGTATCGTAAGCCGACAGGACACCCTTTAACCAGTCTCTTGGTGGTTTCTGCATTGTCTAATTACTGCCTGTTTATTGTAAAAGATGGAGATTGGCCATGGATATGCCACTCAATGTAGCTCCAATAATACCTAAAAACCCCTGGTCTGTCCCGCATATATACAGGTTTTTGACAGGGGTTTTACCATTTTTAACCTTTTCTGGCGATCCGTAGACAGCCCCGTTTATATGGCCTGTGTATTTTTTTATAGTTTTAGGCGTAAACGAGTCTAGAAATACCACATTCTCGCTAAAATCGGGGAAAAATGTGAATAACTGCTCCAAAGCCCGGCCTCTCCATTCCTTCTTCGCGGCGATATAATCTTTTCGGGCCAGACGGTCCCATTCCCCGAAACTGGCAAGGTTGGTCAACCTGATCAACCCTTCTTCAAGGGGTTTCGGGTATTTAAAATTATTACTGCAACACAACACGCCGCTGGAAATGTCGATCAAATCGTTCGGCACCTTATAATCGAACCTCGACTGAGTGGAGAAAAAGACAATGCTCCTGTCATAACCCAGGTCGCGCGGCTCCTTGTCCACCACAAAAAGGGATTCCATAAATGAAACCTGCCCGGTCTCGCATGTTCCCGCTTCGGCAAGCTCGGGCTGGCACCGGTTCAGCGTTTCCACATAACCCATGGAAGAAAGCACCGCTTCGGTTGCCAACTCCACTTCATTTTCAAGAGTTACAGAAGCAACCGTTTCCTTACTGGCGTTGATGGTTTTGACCCCACTGCCCATTTTTAGTTCACCACCCAGATCCTTGAACTTCTCAGCCATGAGATTAAGGATGTAATGCATTCCCCCTTCGGGTTTTGAGAATCCTTCAATAAAAATGCTCTTGAACATGATGACAAATTGATAGAAATCCATATCACCTTCACGCGCGTTGCCGTAATACATCAGCGGACAAAACAGCATGTCGATCAACACCGGGTCATTGATGAAAGACTCCAACACAGGTTGCGACAAAAGACGCTCGCCATCATCAAGATTCAGTTCGTCAAAGGCCAGAACTTTTTCTACCAGTTTGTTGAATCCGTCAATCTGGTCGGGAAACTGCTCCGCCACTTCCTGACGCATGAACTCAAACTCGTTGGTGAAACAAAGGGATTTCTCCGGGAAGCGTATCTCCGACATCTCCTGCTGACACAGGCGGAAGTCGTCATGACTGAAACGTAATTGCTTGAGAAGCTTGCCCAAGGGCGAGGAACGGACTCCTTTAGCGGTGAAATTGGTCATCGCGTGGAGTCCAACATCGAAGGTGCGGTTTTTTCTTACATAAAAAGAGTTCAGTCCGCCCAGCTCAGTATGCTTTTCAACAATGCAGACTTTTTTATCGAACATGGCAAGGCGAATGCCAGCGGCCAACCCCGATAACCCCGCACCTATAATGATCGTGTCGTAACGCATAATTGAATTATACCACCACTAGCCCACCAGGCGTGGGGCCAGCGTGCGGCAAACGCTCGCTCCGCTCACGAGCCGCTGAGATTCTATAAATAAACTTCCCCCTGACAAGGGGGACTGAGGGGGTTGGTTTTCTGCCATCATTGCAAAGAAGCTCAATTTATTTGGCTGAATCTGTTTTGGGGGCAAAAAAAAACGGCAGGGTAAAAACCTAACTGGCTAGTGGCCGGTCTTTTAATAAAGGGGTGAGGTAAGAAACACAACCAGCCATCGTTGCCAGATGTTCGTAATCCTTTTCCGGCACTTCTATGTTGAAACGTTTTCTCAGCTCCATGACAATATCGAGGAAATCCATCGAATCCAGATCAATCTGATCCCTCAATTTGGTGTTATCGTCAATAGAACTTATATCTTCATCCGGTGCAATATCAGCAAGGATATTAAGGATAATCTGGCGCACATCTTCAATCGTCATTACTGTCCTTTCACAAGTCTCCGTTAACCCTGATTTTAATAGAAGATAGGGGCAAATTCAAGCCTAAATCCACTCGCCGCGAGGTCAAAAGGGGGTAATTAGTCTGGATATTGCATGAGAGGTTCTCAATCACCCCAGTCCTCGTGGTATTCGACCTTGCCTCTCGTGCCCGGAACGGGTACTTCTGAGAAGAGACCTTTGCGTAAGGGACTGACCCGTTTCTTCTCCATTACACATCCTCCTGACTTTCGTTAAAATTAAAGCTCAACGAATTATAATTTATCCCTCAATGCTATCTCTCCCTTAAAAAGGAACAGGGAAGCTAAAACACATTAAGCCGAGATAAGTTTTGTTCGCCAGGGAAAGCTATTGCAATCGGCAGCATGTGATATCCCCTTCGCTTGTTTTACCCTTGCAGGGCTCGAAATTTAATGAAGAGGGCATCACGCATGCCCCGAAGGTGTATGTGATAACCTCTTCACTTGTTTCATGCCCCGAAAGGGGTACGCCGAGTGGTTACATTTCGCCTTCGATGTCTTCGAAGGGGAACAGTTTTTCGTATTGGAGAGCCAACACCAACCGAGGATCACTAGCGAAACTTTCGTTGATAACGCTTAGAAGAGTAGCCCCTTCGCTGAGAAACGTTTGCAAGGTAGCATCATCAGTTATTTTTCGCTGCGAAAGATCATCATAAAGAGCGATAAGGCCTTTGGCCTGGCCCAGCGACTCGCCGATTTCGGAGTAGGGGATATTGCGGTCTCTGCCTTGAATAGCAAATTCAGCGAAACGCACCCATCTATCTATGTCACCCGGCACTTCCCCTAAATTGATGAAATAGTTTGTGTAACCTTCTTTTCCCATACTTTCAAACCTTTGCACTGTCTGTGTGCCCCACCCGCCTAAACGGACTTCCTGAGCGTTCTGGCAAATATGTTTGAGGGAAAACACCAGCCGGTTGGTCTGGCTGTCCAACTGCATGCCATAATTAGAATAAGGCTTGGCTTTGACATCTCTCTCGTAAGCATGCCAAACCCCTCCGCGCTCCTGCACTTCGATCCGTCTCTTATCGAGGGCATTGGCCTGATCAGAACACTCCTGTTGCGTTTTAATGGGAAGCACCGCAGATTTTTTCAGTTTGGCGGCCAAAGCTGGGTCAACGGAAACTGCTTTATCAGTGCTGGAAAACATGTCTGACTTAGTTTTACGCACTGTTTCCTTACGCACCCAGGTATTTTCCTTCACTGGCATTTGGAAGGAGGATTTTTCGACAACATCCTCACCACCATCAACCCCATTGCCACAACCTGTAACCATGACCAACATAACAACCACTGCACGTATATATTTCATACTCTCTTGTACCTCGAGCTTTATGGATTTTTAAAAGTAGCGATTTTTAAATGAAGCTAAAGTTATACACTAAATTGCTTCTGCTTGCAGTGAATTTCGGCCCGCAAAATGTTGGGACTTTGATGACTGTTTCATTGTCATTCATGCCCCGCCAGGGTAGGCTCGTCAAGCCGCCAACATGGTTTGAGCGTAGCAAAAAAGCATTGCTCACGGCCCCTCCCCCGTATCATGAAGGCAATGGTCAAATATCACAATTGAGGCGTCAAAAAAATGGAGGATGACGGGAAACCGGCCGGTTTTTTTGTTTCGTTATCTGAACCCCACTTCCCGCAATAACTCCATAACCTTTTTCATTCAAAGGCTTTTGGACCATATCTGGGGTAAAACTCCCTTAAAATATCAGCGAAGGCATACGAATTGCAGAACTCGTTAAGTGAAATCCGCTTTATGTCGATAAGACAATAAAATATTAAAGGTTTATAAACTATGAACACCAAAAAATTCTTTTATTTACTGATTATCTCTTTTTTCATTTCCGGCTGTGAAGTGAAGTTGGGGCCATCGCAGTTCTGGAGCAAAATCTTCCGCACCCAGACGGACTCCAATTACTACAAAAACAAATCCGAAGACCTGATACAAACTTTGACCTCCGATGTTGAGGAATATGAAATCAACAAGGTCACGGTTATGGATCTGGTCGATGAAGATAACAAGCTCCCTGTTCTTGGCGAATATCTCTCAGCAAGAATCGTGGAAGCGATCACTAAAAAATATTTTTTTAAGGACAAGATTTTCCGGGTAGCGCAAAAGGGAGAAGTCAATGCGGTGATGAAGAATTTAAACCTGGAACCTTCCTACTCGTACAACAGAGAAGAAATTCGCGAGATGGGTAAGGCCCTCAAGTCTCAGGCCCTCATCACAGGCAAGATCACCGACCTTGGCACAAACATTGATGTCCATCTCACTTTGACAGATGTTATGAGCGGAGAAGTGATCGCGTCCGCCACCGAACATCTAACCCGGACCAAATTCGCCGTCGAGATGCTACGCCACCACTAGCCCCCTCTTAGCAGGGGAGGCAGTTGGCAAAGGCTTTTCAGACAACTCTTTGCTCGCCAAACTGAGTCATTGCCCATTGCCACCGGCGGCTCGCCGGGCGGCACGCTGGTAGCGGGACAAAGCCATCAGCGGGAAAAAATGCTGATACATATGATATTTGATGAAGAAATGGATGGGGAAACCGGTACCGGTAAACTCATCCTCCCACCAGCTTCCTGAGAAATCTCCCGAATCTTTTTGCGTTTCGATTAAATAATGCACGCCACGTTCTACAACGGGACTATGCACCTCATCGGCAGCGATGAGCCCCAGCAAGGCCCAGGCGGTTTGCGACGCGGTGCTTTGACCACGACCGCGCAGGCTTGGCTCCGTATAGCTTTGGCAGGTTTCGCCCCAACCCCCGTCTTCATTTTGATGACCTTCCAGCCAGCGCACAGCTTTTCTGCTGAATGGAGCCATCATGTCCTCGCCAATAGCACGCAAACCGTTCAGGGCTAAAAATGTTCCATAAATATAATTCACCCCCCACCGACCAAACCAGCATCCATCAACTTCCTGACGTTCCTTGATAAACTCGATGGCTCGTTGAACTTGCGAGTGTTCTTTTTTGAACCCCCATTTCGACAACATCCACAGAATCCGACTGGTCACATCCACCGTTGCAGGGTCTAACAACGCCTTATGGTCAGCAAAAGGAACTTCGTTGAGAATCTCTTTATCGTTATCCACATCAAAAGCCCCCCACCCCCCGCACTTGCTCTGCATACTCAGCAACCAATCCATCGCCCGCTGACATTCGCTCAACTTCCATCGGTTATCGGAGCCCTCACCCCGGTTGAAGAAGAGCAGAATCTCTGCCGTATCATCGGTATCGGGATAAAGCTCGTTATAAAATTCAAAAGCCCAACCGCCTGGCTCCGCACCCGGATTCTTCACCTGCCAGTCACCCCGTTTAACCACTTGCTTGCTGATAATCCATTCACCGGCTTTCACCAGCGCCGGGTGATCGGTCGGCAGTCCCGAATCCAATAAAGCGTTGCAACAAATAGCCGTGTCCCACAAGGGCGAAATGCAGGCCTGCATCCAGAGTCGTCCGTCTTTTTCCAGCATGAAACGGTCCACCGCTTCCATACCTTTCACACAAGCAGGGTGGTCTTTTGCATAACCCAAAAGGTGCAACGCTAAAAGAGCGTTGAACATTGCCGGTTGGATGCCGGCAAAGTCGCCCTCATCTTCCTGATGCTCAAGCGTCCACTCCTCAACCTTGCGCAATGCTTTTTTACGAAAAGGTTTCCAGGGAAATTTACCGATGATCTTGATAAAGCGATCCAGATAAATAAACGTATCCCTCCAGTTGGTGAAGGGCAGACCACCGGGTTTGAAATCCAGATCCTGATCTTTTTCGGTGAATAATTCCTGAACATCGCGCCCTTCAGGAAGCTCATGAACCGGCTCAAAAGAACGCACCACAGAAAGTGGCACCACCGTACCCCGTGACCAACTTGAAATCTCATAAATATTGAAAGGAAACCAGTTCGGAAGCACAATTATTTCTACCGGCACCGCCGGGCAATCGTCCCAGGAGAGTTGACCAAACATGGCGAGAAACATTTTTGTGAAAACCCGGGTTTTTTTTATTCCTCCGTTGGCAAGAATCGCCTGACGCGCCCGCACCATCTCTTCCCGGTCGGCGGGCAGACCTGCCATTTTCAGAGCCATATAAGACTCAACCGTCGAGTTGATATCGCACAAACCCCCATAAAACAGAGGCCAACTGCCATCTTCCCTCTGCTGATGCAGCAAATATTTTACGACCTGATCTTGTTTGACCGGGTCCAGTCGGTCAGTGAAATGCATGAAAAAGATATATTCGGCTGAAATGGTAACATTGGCCTCCAATTCGTCCACCCAATAGCCTTCACCATTCTGGATGGAGAGTAAAAAGTCCCGCGAGCGCTCAATAGATTGATCCAGAGCCTCTTCTTTGATGCCCACCCCGATTTGGGGAGACTTCTCATTTTGTTGAGATTTTTCCATATTTTCCATATAGTTAGCTTTCAGACTCGTAAAAATTTTTGAGCAGATAAACTTAGTCTATTTTCTCCAAAAAATAAAGTAAAGAAACTTTCCCGCAAATCTGCCGTTTAATTTTGATTTCCAGTTGACAGGGCTGGATATCTCCTTTATTATAGCCGGTTTACACCACCAAAAATAAATATTGACTGAAACCGGGACATAATGAAAACAACATTTTTTGCTAAGAACACCGATGTCGTTAAGAAGTGGGTCGTGATTGACGCCACTGATAAACCGTTAGGGCGCGTGGCTAGCACAGCCGCCTCAATCATACGTGGCAAGACCAAACCCATCTTCACCCCTCATGTTGATACAGGGGATAATGTCATCATCATCAACGCCGCCAAAGTAAAACTGACCGGCAAAAAATGGGACGACAAAATTTATTATCATCATACCGGTTGGCCGGGGGGAATCAAATCCGTCACCGCAAAACAGGTGCTCGAAAAACAGCCGTCTGATCTGCTTAAAAAGGCAATTCAGGGAATGTTGCCGAAGACGAGATTGGGCAGAACTCTGCACAACAATTTCAGAATTTATAATAACGACCAACACCCGCATACGAGTCAGAATCCGGAAGTAGTTGGTATCTAAACTTTTTAAAAGAGAGCACCCACGATTATGGAAGGCACCATCGAAAAATTTTACGCCACGGGAAAACGCAAGGAATCCATCGCCAAAGTATGGATTCAAAAAGGCAGCGGCAAAATCTCGGTCAACAACAAAACTATTATGGAACATTTTTGTCGGGAAAGCCTTGAGCGTATCATCAAGCACCCGTTGGTCACGACTGACACATTAGAGTCTATAGACATTCAGGCCACAGTTCAAGGTGGCGGTCTTTCCGGCCAGTCCGGTGCATTGCGTCTGGGTATTTCCAGGGCTCTCATTTTGACCGATTCAAGCTTACGAGCGCCCCTTAAAAAAGCCGGGTTCCTCACTCGGGATTCAAGAACCGTAGAAAGAAAAAAATACGGACAACCGGGCGCGCGCAAAAAGTACCAATTCTCCAAACGTTAAACACAAAATTCCGCCCGATGGGCGGGATATTGTTCCTAAGCATTCATGTCCCGCAGGGGCAAATATAGGCAATAACTTGTTGGTGCGAAGTCATTGCTATTTGCCTCTCCTGCCAAGGGGTATGCCAACCATTATGGTATGATAACGCTGGTCGGGCCACGATAGTGCGCAAGATAAATATATTACACGTTATGCCCCTACGGGGCACAAGAGCTAAGAAATCACATCAAGCCAGCGGGAGGCACTCCGCTTAAACAGGCAAGTTTTGCTATGATAAAAATAGGTATAGCTGGAGCAAGCGGGTACACCGGGCTGGAATTGATCCGTCTTCTTGCCGCACACCCGGATGTAGAGCTCACGGTTTTGACCTCCGAGACTTTTCAAGGGCAAAACATCGCCGAGGTTTTTCCATCTTTGAATGGAGTCGTTGACCTCACGCTTCGGCCTCTGGATGACAGCATCACTAAAGACTGTTCCGTTTTGTTTCTGGCCCTGCCTCACATAGCGGCGATGGACAAACTTCCCGTTTATTTGCAGTCGGACTGCAAAATCATCGACCTGAGCGCAGACTATCGGTTGAAAGACCCCAAAGCCTACTCAGACTGGTACTCCGTCACCCATACCCACCCCGAGCTTCTTGAGCAAGCGGTGTATGGTTTGCCGGAACTACATCGCCAGGCCATTCAAACAGCACGGTTCATTGCCAACCCCGGTTGCTATCCAACCAGTGTGATTCTGGCGTTGGCTCCGCTTCTTAAGACCGGCTGGGCAGACCTCGATTCCATAATTTCCGACAGCAAGTCTGGCGTCTCCGGTGCCGGGCGCAAGCCTTCCCTGACCACACATTACACCGAGGTCAACGAAGGGATCAGCCCCTATGGACTGGCCAGTCACCGGCACACTCCCGAAATGGAACAGGAGCTTTCCACTCTGGCGGGAAAACCCGTACGCATCACATTTTCTCCGCATCTGGTCCCCATGACCCGGGGAATGCTGAGCACCGTTTACATCAACCTGAGCGAAGACCTCAGCGATGAAAAACTGGTCGAACACTATCGCAATTTTTATAAAGACGAATATTTTGTGCGTGTGCTGAAGCCAGGAAAATTCGCCAGCAGTCACCATGTACTGTCTTCCAATTTTTGCGACATTGGCCTTAAGGTGGATTCACGCAACCAGCGTCTGATCATCACCAGCGCGCTGGACAACCTGGTCAAAGGCGCCTCGGGGCAAGCCGTCCAGAATATGAACATCATGCTGGGCCTGAATGAAAAAACCGGTCTCATGGCACCGGCAATTTTTCCTTAAGGGCACTTCAAAAAATTATTTTTGCCACGAGCGACCCTTATGAAGTATGGGCCTGCGAGTTGCCATAGAAAAAATTACTTAATAAAGACTCTCACAAATCATGAAACTTTCAAAAAATCGTAACCCTGCGGTTCCTGGTTTTAAAGCCGTGGGACTGAGCTGCGGAATCAAAGCAAAAAACATTAAAGATCTGGCATTGATCGTTTCCGATGTTCCGGCCACTGCGGCAGGAGTCTTCACTAAAAACCGGGTTGTATCTCCCGGTGTGACCTGGAGCCGCCGCGCATTGGCAAAATCTGGTAGTTGCCGTGCCATTGTCATCAATAGTGGCAACGCCAATACGGTAGTCGGCCCTAAGGGAATGAAAGACTGCGATGCGATCACAAAAATAATTTCCGAAGAATTATCCATCCCGCAAAAAGAAGTGCTCATCGCTTCCACCGGAGTGATAGGGGTTCCACTTCCTTCCGAGAAAATTTTACAGGCCGCGCCGGAACTGGTGAAAAAATTGGGGCGGACAGAAAAGAGTTGGACCGATGCCGCCGAAGCCATCATGACCACCGATCTGGTTTCAAAGTCAGATCGTGTTCAATATACTTTTAAGGGCAAACGTATCACCATTGGCGGAATCACCAAAGGGTCCGGAATGATCCACCCTGATATGGCAACCATGCTTGGGTTTTTGCACACCGATGCTGTGATCGATTCGAAGACCCTTAAAATGGCCCTGATAGAAGCCGCCAGCCGCTCGTTCAATCGCATCACCGTGGATGGAGACAACAGCACTAACGATTGTGTCATTGTTCTTGCCAACGGAGAGGCAAAAAACCCTGCGATAAAACCCAACACACCGGGCTACCGGGAATTCTTAAAAGCTCTGACTGCAATATGTAAAAACCTGGCATCTAAAATTATTTTGGATGGAGAAGGAGCGACCAAATTCGTCACCGTCCGCGTTCAGGGAGGAAAAACACGTAAACAAGCGTACCTCATAGCAAATTCGGTTGCCACTTCTTCTCTTGTCAAAACAGCATTGTTTGGAGAAGACCCGAACTGGGGACGAATTTTTTGTGCGGTAGGAAATGCCGGCGCACCTTTTGATCCCGACAAAGTAGATATAGTGTTAAATAAAAATCTGCTGGTGAAAAGCGGCAACCCAACAAATTTGTCTCCCCAGAAACTGGTCAAAGCGATGCGGCAACATGAAATCAATATAACCATTGACCTGCATGATGGAAAAGAGTGGGAGGAAGTTTTGACCTGCGATTTTTCTTACGACTACGTCAAAATCAATGCAGAATACACCACCTAGTCCGCTCGGCGCGGGGCCAGAAAAAAGCAAGCTCACTTCTTGCTCATTGGATCCAGCGTCACGCTGGCCACGCCAAGAGGGACTGGCTACCCGTTCCAATCTGTATTAAAATTAACGGCTGATTGACCCTGATGATATTTCTTTCAATGACCGATAAGGTTTATTAAGCATGGCTTTACTAGAGATTAAAAACTGTCTGGACCCTGTTTTAAGAAAGTTGTGTCTGCCCATTGAAAATATTGATGGGGAACTGGTCACTCTTGCTGAAAACATGGTGGAAACCACCTTAGCCGCTCCGGGAGTCGGGCTTGCTGCCAACCAGATTGGGTTGCCGTGGCGCCTGTTTGTGGTCAACATCGGCGTTGAAACCGACAAGGAAAATCTGGTTACCGTGATCAACCCGGAAATCACCGCGATGGAAGGGAGTGAACTCGGGGAAGAAGGTTGCCTGAGTATTCCCGATGTGATTGCAGAAGTGAACCGAGCTAGCCAGATTGAGATTAAGGGCTACGATCTGGATGGAAACGAAGTCCGCTATGAAGCCGAGGGATACCTGGCCCGTGCCTTTCAACATGAAATGGATCATTTAAACGGTGTTCTTTTTTGGGACAACCTAGGAAAAATGAAACGAGATATTCTTAAACGAAAATTCAAAAAGAAAATTAAAGAGCAGGATGCATGAAAATTTTATTTATGGGAACACCGGAATTTGCCCTTCCAACCTTGAAGGCCCTGCACCATTCTTCGCATTCCATACTTGCGGTCATCACTCAGCCTGACAAGCCAAAGGGCCGGGGACAGAAACTTCTTGTATCTCCTATCAAACAATATGCATTAGATTCTGACCTTCCCCTACTGCAACCTAAAACAGTTAATGATCCTGAGTTCATCGAGAGATTAAAGCAAAACCAACCTGACATAATTATCGTGGTCGCTTTTGGGCAAATATTGAGCGAAACTTTTCTTAAAATCCCCAAACTGTTCTGCATCAATCTGCATTCATCGCTTTTGCCAAAATACCGGGGGGCGGCTCCCATCCATCGAGCCATTCTTAACGGCGACAACAAATCAGGAGTCACCACCATGATTATGGATAAAGGCATGGATACCGGTGATATTCTGCTCATGCAAGAAACTCCTGTTAAAGAGACCGATAACGCCCAAACTCTGCACGACACTTTGTCTGAAATGGGAGGAACCCTGATACTCGAAACTCTCAAGAGACTTGAAGAAAATACACTACTCCCTGTTCCGCAGGATCACAGCCAGGCAACGTATGCGGCCAAACTAAAAAAAGAAGAGGGTCTGATCCATTGGGAGCAATCTGCCATAATTCTCTTGAACCAGGTTCGGGGCTTGACCCCATGGCCGGGGACTTACACTTTATTAAACAAAAAACGGTTACGGATATTAAAAGTTCAAGTCATTGATGGAACCCCCGATGATGACCCTGGTAAAGTTGCACGGGTTACAGATGGGGGGATTGAGGTGGGCACCGGGCAGGGACGGCTGCTCATCACCGAGCTTCAACCGGAAGGCAAAAAAAGTATGTCAGCAAAAAGTTTTCTAACTGGTTATAAAATTGAACGGGGAACCCTGTTTGATCCAACTCCAAATCAATCTTGAGGTGAGCATGCCAAGAACATTAATAACAGGTGGAGCCGGTTTTCTGGGTTCGCATTTATGCGAATACTTCCTGAATAAAGGCCATGAGGTGGTCTGCATGGACAATCTCATCACCGGTTCCAGAGATAATATATCCGGCATAAAAAGCGAGAAGTTTCAATTTGTGAAACACAATGTCTCGGAATTTATCAATCTGGAGGGCGAGTTGGACTATATTCTGCATTTCGCATCCCCTGCCAGCCCCATTGACTATTTAGAACTCCCCATTCAAACCCTTAAAGTCGGCGCACTCGGCACCCACAATGCCCTCGGCCTGGCAAAAGCTAAAAAGGCTACTTTTCTTCTTGCCTCTACCTCTGAGGTTTATGGCGACCCCTTGGTTCACCCGCAACCAGAAGAGTATTGGGGAAACGTGAACCCAATTGGCCCGCGTGGTGTCTATGACGAAGCCAAACGATTTGCCGAAGCCATCACCATGGCCTACCACAGAACCCATGGCATCAACACCAAGATCGTCCGTATTTTTAATACCTATGGACCACGCATGCGAGTCAATGACGGTCGCGCCATCCCCAATTTTTTAAAACAGGCACTCACGGGAAAAGATTTAACGGTCTACGGAGAAGGCTCCCAGACACGAAGCTTCTGTTTCGTATCGGATCTCGTTGAAGGCCTCTATCGCCTGCTGATGTCAGAGCAGAACTACCCTGTCAATATTGGTAACCCAAATGAAATGACGGTCAAGGAAATGGCCGATAAAATTTTGCAAGCCACGAACAGCAAGAGTAAGATCATCCACGTTCCCTTACCGGAAGACGACCCAAAAATCCGTCAGCCCGATATCACCCGCGCCAGAAAATATTTAAACTGGGAACCTGTAGTCAGCCTGGACCAGGGCTTACAGTCAACACTGGAATATTTTAAAGAACAGCTGAAAACCTGAAACTCAGGATGTTATCATGCCGGGAGAAAACAGATCTGCCATAAAATACTGGCCGGAAGACGAGCGCCCGCGTGAAAGGTTGATCAAATATGGGAGCAATAGTTTGTCGGACGCACACCTGCTGGGAATTCTCATCGGGTCTGGGGATCGGCGCTCCAAAAAAAATGCGGTGGACTTAAGCCGGGATTTACTCAGCGCGTTTGGCACTCTGGAAAACCTTGATCAGGCAACGGTTACCGAAATGTGTCAGGTAAAAGGCATTGGCTCGGCCAAGGCGGCACAAATCAAAGCCGCGCTGGAGGTGGGGAAACGCATGGCTTCAAAGCCAACAAGCATAAAGATCAAATTAAAATCCAGCCAGGCTTTTGTGGAACAGTTTTCCCCTTTTATGAAAAGCCTGAAAAAGGAAATTGTAAAGATCGTGCTTCTGGACCCGAAACTACAACTCATTAAAGACCTGACCATATCGGAAGGAAGTTTGAATGCCAGCATTGTCCACCCACGGGAAGTCATGATCCCGGCGATCCGGGAATCTGCAGCATCCTTCGCCTTGATCCATAACCACCCAAGCGGAGAACCCCACTCCCAGCCAGAAAGATTTTGAAATCACCCATCGACTCAACCAGACCGGAAAAATTGTCGGGATTCATATGGTCGACCACATTATCATCGGAGGAAATGAGTTTTTTAGTTTTGCCGATGAAGGCTTGCTGTAGAATAGTGTCTGTATGATGTAAGATGTTTTTATGAACTAAATTTTCCCCCAACGAGGATCTATGCAACGTATCAAAAATTCCCTTTATTCCAGTGCCGACTTGAAAAGGAAGGTTGCCGATACCCTTTCCGGAGATATTCTGGAAGCCGCATACCGTATCAAGTCTCGTCTTGACATAGGCGGGAAACTGATATTGATGGGCAACGGAGGAAGCGCAGCCGACTCTCAGCATATCGCTGCAGAATTGGTCGGGAGGTTTAAAAAAGAACGCCGGGCCATACCCGCAATCGCCCTAACGGTCGACACCTCTTCATTAACTGCTCTCGGCAACGATTATGGTTTTGACACAATTTTTGAAAGACAAGTCGAAGCCCTGGCCCGGGAAAACGATGCTGTAGTGGGAATCAGCACCAGTGGCAACTCGGAAAATGTAGTGAGAGCCTTAACAAAAGCCAATGCCATTGGTGCAGAGACCATTGGGCTGGTGGGTAATAATGGGGGTAGAATAAAAGAGGTCGCTAATTTATCTATCATCATCCCCTCCGATGACACAGCCAGAATTCAGGAAGTGCATATAACCATCGGGCATATTATTTGTGAACTTATTGAAGAAGACTTGTAAATGAAAGAAAAATTTAAATCTTTTTTTAGCAGTAATGAGAGACCGAAAATTCTCGTTGTCGGCGATTTAATTCTGGATGAATATATTTGGGGGGGGGTGCAGCGCATCTCTCCAGAGGCACCTGTCCCCATACTGGAAACACGCTCCGAAAACCTGGCTTTGGGTGGAGCCGCCAATGTTGCCAATAACCTTGTCGGTCTCGGTTGCGAAGTTTATCTATGTGGTGCCATTGGGCAGGATGAAAAAGGCGACAAACTTTTGCAAACCATCCATGAACGTTCTATTCAAACAGAAGGAATTTTCCGGTTCGTCCATCGCCCCACAACTTCCAAAATGAGGATCATCGCCCATAACCAGCAGATTTTGCGAATCGACAAGGAAGATAACCGCCCCATCACCGAGAAAACTGAAAAAAAATTGATTCAGTATATCAATCAGGTCATTCCCGGAATGGATGGAGTTATCTGCTCTGATTACCATAAAGGCATTCTGACTGAAAAAGTCATTAAAGCTGTTATGCACCGGGCGCAGAAATCTCAAAAAGCCGTCATCGTCGACCCCAAAAGCTCAGATTTTTCCCTATACAAAGGCGCCACCGTCATCACCCCAAACGTCAGAGAGGTCTCGGGCTCAGTTCCTATCAAGATCAAGGATAATGAAGATCTGGGCCGGGCTGCTGAATACCTTTTGAACCTGACAAAAGCGCAGGCCATCCTCATCACGCAGGGGAAAGATGGCATGTCACTCTATCAAAATAAAGAGAAGCTCATATCCATTCCCACCGTAGCCAAAGAAGTCTTTGACGTTACCGGTGCCGGAGACACAGTCATCAGCGTCTTTAGTATGGCAGTGTTTTCAGGTTTCGATTATGAGGAAGCCGCATGGCTTTCTAATATGGCCGCCAGTGTTGTTGTCGGTAAAGTGGGCACCGCTGTCGTAACCCTGGAAGAGATCAACGAGTTTCTGCACGAAGAAATGTTACGCACCTCGCATACCGTTCTTGAACTTGAAGAGCTGAAAAAAATTATCAGCATGGCAAAGAGTACGGATAAAAAAGTGGTGTTCACCAACGGTTGTTTCGACATTATCCATGGAGGACATATTGAGTTCCTGCAAAAAGCAAAATCCCTTGGAGATATTCTTGTGGTTGGGCTCAATACCGATCAATCCGTTAAAAAGTTGAAAGGGGAAAACCGGCCCATTAAAAATGAAAAAGAACGCGCCAATATTCTTTCGGCTTTAAAATACATCGACTACATCACATTATTCAACGAAACCACTCCGGAAAAACTCATCCGGGAAATCAAACCTGATATTCTGGTAAAAGGAGACGACTATAAAATCGATGACGTTGTCGGTCGGGAAATCGTTGAAGGCTACGGGGCAAGAGTTGAACTCATTCCCATCGTCCAAGGCCACTCCACCACAAATACCCTGGCAAAAATCATAGAACAACATAAAGCCAGTTGACCCACTACAGTCTCCGAAGAACTAAGTTCACTCAAGATGCTTGTCAGGAATCAGATAGTTTTTGACGTAATCTGAAACCCCCTCCTCCAAAGAAGTGATCGTTTCCACATATCCAGCAGACCGAATTTTCTCCATTTCCGCACGGGTGTGATACTGGTATTGATTGCGGATGGATTCGGGCATCTCTATATATTTAATATTCACTTTTTTATTCATCGCCTGGAAGACTGCCGAAGCCAGGTCATTCCAGTTTCTCGCTTTGCCCGACCCAACATTAAAAATCCCCCCGATATCTTTTTGCTCTAAAAAGAACAGGGTCATTGCCACCGCATCGCGCACATACAAGAAATCTCGTTCCTGCCCACCATCACTAAATCCAGGCTTGTAGGATTTAAACAAATTCAGAACTCCCGCATCACGCACCTGCAAAAATCCCTTGCGGACCATGCTCTGCATATCATCTTTATGGTATTCATTCGGACCAAACACGTTAAAATATTTCAGCCCCACGATGGTCTTTAGTGCCCCCACCTCTTTGGCCCACAGGTCAAACCATTGCTTGCTGGCTCCATAGAGATTGAGAGGCACCAGGGTTTCCAGCAGGGATTCATCATCGGAGTATCCGTTTTCTCCCGCGCCATAAGTTGCAGCACTGGAAGCATAAATAAAACGCACATCTTTTTTCAAGCAATGCTGGGCGAGGGATCGCGTGTACTCAAAATTATTTTTTCGCAAATAAGCTTCATCGGTTTCAGTCGTGGATGAACAAGCTCCCATATGCAAAATTGCTGAGCACGCCTTTAGCCCTGCGACTTCCTGCAAAAAATCATCCTTACCCACCCAGCGCGAATAAGTAAGAGTGTCCAGATTTTTCTGCTTTTCAGGATGGTCTATATCATCCACCACCCAGACATCCTCAATCCCTTGCTGGTTAAGCCCGTGCACCAGCGCACTGCCTATGAACCCTGCCCCGCCCGTAACTATAATCATTCCTTTTCCACTCCTGGCTCATCAATTCGAAAACTCAAAAAATTCCTGAATGCGCCCTGTCCGGGATGCCCGGAAAACTTCACATCTATCACAGACAAACTTCCCGTACCCTGAGAAATAAAAACAGCAGGATTCCAGCGGCGGTTAAAAATATTGCTCCCGTAGGGGTGATCCAACATCCACGCATTGGGCAACCAACTGGGGTCTAAAACAATACTACCTTCCTTCAACTGCCCACCCACCAAGACTGCTGAAAAATTTATTTCACTGCCAGCAACTTCCATCAAGTTCAAAGTCAAATCCGTTGCTTTATGAGACAAAGGTTTTTTGCTTTCCATCGCAACCGTAAAGGAATTTTCAAACCGAATCAAGGGCCGGATTCCAGAAGGGCCGGAAACCTTTCCCCATCGATAGGACTCTGACTGCAAAGAGGCCTGACTCAGCCCCACCTTCTCCCACCCTTGCAAGGGCTGTAACCAGCCTGCTTTTAACCGGTAGAATACAAAAGGACCAAATTGCCCCGCCATCTCCAAGGCATTGCCAGGTAGTGTCGGCCCGTCTTTTCCTGCATTCCGGGTCAACACAGGAAAATTCAGGAACCGTTTTTCTTTTTTTGCTGATTCCTGATTTAACGTTGCGGTGTTTTTCTGGTAATCCAGAAAATAGATGTCTCCCAATTTTCCATCGTGCAGGATATTCTCGATCCGTTCTCGCATATCACGAGAACCGTACAGGTAAAACTCTACATGCATTGCATGAGAGACCAGAACCAGATCGTTGGGACTTAATTTTTCAACAAAATCATGGACCTTGTGCAAAGGATCTCGTGACAGGCGTTGAGGATAAATATGCTGAAAAAAATTAGTGCCTGCAACAAGGAAAAATACCACCGCCAGAAACCCTGCAATGGCAAGGGCCGCTTTATTGTTAAATCCAGAATTTCTTTTTATCAGCGTCAAGAACCACACCCAAGCTTCCCTAACCCCCATCACACCAAGCATCAGAAAAAAAGGTTGCAGATAAAAAAAAGTTCTTGGATGCGGAACACCTGGAAGCTTTTCCACCAGAAAACCCACAACTCCCATAAAGGCAGGGCCCAACCAAACACAGGCTATCAATAGGGCCATGCTTCGGTTTTGCTGAAACAGTTTCACTAATCCCAGCAATGCAAACAGAAAAAAAATAATTCCCACCCGTTCAAAGGGCTTCATCCATTCAACCAGAAGTTCCGGGAAAAACAATGGCAAAGATATTTTAGCGGCACGTGCACTTGCATCAGCCAGCATTGCCGAATCAATCAGCACATAGTACTGCAAATAAAATCCGATGCCCCCCACCAGGCATGAGGCCAGAGGTAATATCAAATGTGCAGTTTGTAATGACGGAAGTCGGTTTCTCGCCAACATTAACCCAGCCAGAAATATAGCCATTGAAACTTCAAAAAATAAAAAGGTGGGAATCGTCCAGGTTCCCACGAGCCAGATAACCCCCCAGCCCAAAAATGCCAACCCTCGGTTGAACCCATCGGGAAATTTTTTAATTTTAAATGAACGACCCTCTAGCCTATCCAGCACACAAATCACGGTTAACAAAGACAACACCATGATCACGAGATACCCCCGTGCATTTGTGGAGTAGAAAATATGTTTCTCACAAAGGGTCATCAAAAAAGCCATGGCAAGCCCTACAGCGGCGCTTCCAGAAACTCTCTTGCCCAGCCGGTAACTCAGATAAATGCTGACCACTCCACAGACCATTAAGGGCATCCTTAATAACCACTCCTTCAGCCCGAAAGTTTTGAGCAGAAAGCTGAGAACAAGGCTCAGGAAAATATGATTATTGGGGTATTGATAGTTGGAGAGAATTTTCAAGTAGGGCATTTGCGCCCAAAGTGAAACCATGACCAATTCATCCGAAGCCAGCGGCACCCCCAGGCCCGGCACCCTGAATAAAGCAAAAACGAACAGGATGATTAAAGGCCAGAGGACACCCTGGCTTTGAGAATCAGGAGTTGTGGAATGTTTGAAGACAGACATCAATTTTCAGGTTTGATTTCGTTCCAATTCAAATTTGGAAAAAGCGGCGCCCAGGTTTTATTTTTATGAGGTTCCATCTGTTTCTCCAGCTTGGCCAACCGGCTCTGGCTGGAGGGGTGGGTGGAAAAATACGAAAAAAGTTCCATATCGGTTTCTGTGGTTTTCTCCTTTGGTGAGTTCTCCGGCTCCACTTCCATCAACTTTTCAAAAATTCGCATCATTCCACGTGGGTCAATATTGGCGGTAAGGATTAACTCCATCCCTTTCTGGTCGGCTTCCGCTTCCATATCCCGGCTCAATCCCAGAGTTTCAAGTTCACCGGCAAGATTAGCCACCCCTTCCATGACAGCATTCACATCCCCTATGAAAAGAGCCAGCAACATACTTTGAGCCATGTTGCGGAGGATACCCCGAGTGGAATGCCTGAGTAAAATATGCTGGATTTCATGGGCGATCACCCCGGCCAACTCCTCAGGAGACTCTGCTTGATTGAGCAAGCCTTCAAAAACCACGATAGGCCCTCCAGGCAAAGCCAGCGCATTGACCGTTTTTCCCGGCCAAATATAAACCTGCAAGTCATAAGGCTGTTTGCCTTCGACCGACCGTTCCAGTAAGTCGACCGTTTCCTGTAGCACCGCAAGAACTTGCTGGTCGGGTTTCTGCTCCAACGGAAGCATTTTCAATATGGACTGACCCAGGGTCACTTCCCATTCAACAGGAATTTTATCGACCATCCGGTCGGCCAGAAACGAAGGCACTGTTTTAATAAATACATACGCGGAAAAAATTAGAATCAGTATTCCTGCTGCATATATTTTCCAGTTAATCTCCGTTTGCCTTCCGGTGTCAGAAAAATTATCTGGCGCAATCTTTGAAACACTTTCATAAAAGTCAGGATCTTCCACCACCAGAGTTTCCAGACATTCGTTATTTATATCACCATGTTCAATGTGGAAAGGGCTTGTGGTTTTTGCGGCCCAGCGAAGGTTGCCATAGAACCAGTGGATCGGTTCATGGCCGGGCTTTTTGAGAATTATTTCCCGTGGGGTGAGTGCAATATCGACAGGGTGTTTTCTGGCACTTTTGCCATCAAACAATGTGCCTGCAAATTGCAGTTTTCGGGCAGTCATGCCCGCTCCTTGGTGAAGGATTAAAAGAAACTCTGATACTTGAGAAATTTATGAGGTGCTCTCAACCAATATCAATGGGAAAATCCATGGCATCCAGAGCTTCTTCTCCAAATGCTCCGCTGGTTTTCATTTCCTGGACGATCTGGTTTAATTCGATATTTCCGGCAAGAACCAGGTTGTCCGTCACAAACTTCTGGTTGCGAACCACCACCCAGGGAAAACCCACTCCAAGAGTAAACAGGAAGATGAAAAAATTGGTCACCTTTAACTTCATATAATCTTTTCCCTTGATCGGGAAGTGGAAGGTAGCCCCACCAACATGCGTGTGGGACCACAAATATCGCTTTAAGTCAGCAGTAAACCAGAACAGGTAAAACCCCAGCGTAAGCGGAGTGAGAAGAACAGCAAGGATAAATTTCCCAAAAAAATCTTTACCCATCCCGGAGAAGCCAAACTGAACATCTCCAAACCAGGAATTTTCTCGCCAGAACTTTTCGCTTTTCATTTTGAAAAATGGCCAGTAAAGACCCAAGGTCAATACAGAAAGTACACCCCACACAACATATAAATGAACCGCGTCCATCCTTTTCCCTCGGAAGGAAAAACGGATATTACGCCAGGCAGTCCGCGAGAGTCGGTATCTCCACGCTCCTACCAGAAGTGCAGGAATCATGACAACGAAAACCAGTGAAAGCAGGTCGGAAAACATCTCGCCTTCCGCAGGACCAATATTAAAAAAAATATATACGTTGATCAAACCCAATAGAACAATAACGCCTCCAAACCGGAATGCCCCACTTAGCAACTCTTTGCCCGTACCATGATAAGAAAAACGGTCTCCCGCAAATAAGGTTTGGCTCCAAATATACTGGCGAACATTGGTTTTGGCCCAAAATCGGTAAATACCGAGAGTGAACACCGTTTTGATCAGGTTGACAAAGCTGATGTTCAAAAGGGTGCGACCGTCCCCTTGAAATTTGAACCTGTAGTTATCTTCGGGTATGGAAACTTCTTCTTTATCGGGGGCCTCTGCCATGACAACAGAGTCGGATAACGGCTCGATCTCGCCTTCAACAGGCTGAATGTCAACGGCAAAACCCAGGCTACGAAGATAGGTAGAAGCCGTATCTGCCTGGTGATCAGGAATGCATTGATCAAAACGCCAGGGCAGTCCCTGACATAAATGATCCACAATGGCCACAGACTTTTCGTTTCCCAGTTGGAACACTTTGGCAAGCTTTTCGGCTGCCTCCGTTTTACTCGCTCCCGACCAAGTGCTCAATGTGATTTGATAACTCATTAAAGCAGCCCATCTCCATTTAAAACCTGCCAATGCCTAAATCAGGATCAGTAAAAATCATAAGCCATGCGTTGTTCAGCCCACCCTAAAAAACCGTCCTCAACCGGATTACCGGAATATTTACCCGACCCGCTGGCCCAGGTTTCCGGTTTGTCCCAATTGTCCCCGTAATGGTAGAGATACATTTTTTTCCGCACCTCATCAGGCAGTGTCATCAATTCTTGATAAGAGGCATGCACGCCACCGAAAAATAATTGCGTGTCGTGAAACATGACTTCCGCCAGGTTGGCAAAACGAATGGGGTAGTCTGCATCAAACATAGTGTCCCCGGAAATCCAGACACGACGGTTGATGAATATGCCCGAACACCACTGTGACTCATCCACACTGATTGCCGTATCAGGAAAATGCCGCGTTCGCATGATAACCAGTTCAATGGGCCCGTGTTTATAGGCCCAGAACTTTCTTCCTTCAATCTCAATATTTTTTGGGCGAAGAATGTTAAAAAAATCCGTCAACTGCAAGGGCCGGCCCTGATTCGCCTCGCAATATTCGCAACCACCGGAAAGGCTTTTGCTCCAGAGAATATCCTGATAGTCCCGCAAAATAATCATATCCGGCTTGGAAATATTAGGCGTGTACCGATTCATCAAGGCCACCTCCTCCAATCCGCCGATATGATCTGCATGACTATGAGTGGGGTGATAACAGCGGACGTCTAAAACACTCAATCCCAAATCGTTGAGGGCTAAAGGCCCCTGGGTGCCACAATCGATCAAAACATGATGCTTACCTTGAATGACCAATATATTAGACTGGCGCCTGCGTTTGGCGAACGCTGAGCCTGTCCCGATAAATACAATTCTGAGTTCTCCGTCGGTGGTTAAGGGTAGAGACTCGCCATTTTTGCAAATCTCTTTGACTTCATACATAAGCTCTCCTTTATCTCCCCGAACTAAGTGGTCACAATAACAGCAATATGAAAATGCGGAAGTTTGTAAAAATTCCCGACTCACGCATCGTGAAACGGTAACACAAAAGCCTTTTCTCGTCCATAATGCTATGATTTTTATATCAAAACACCTCTCGTTGGAAACTGAAAGTTGAATATTACAATAGTCACCATCACAGATTTTTAAAGTCCATGGATCAAGGCAAAAGCAGATTACATGAAGACAACCCCCCTCAAAGTCACAATTTGATAAAATTTATCCGATAGACCCGACCCATTGTTGCGATCAAGCTTGTTTCTCAATAAGTTGTGGAAATGACAAAAATTAAGTTATAATCATGGCTTCCTGATTATTTTTAAGTTCTCAATCCCTGTATCCCTAAAAAAATGAAGTACTTGGTTGTTATCGTAGCGGGCCTGACGGACAAGCCTTTTGCGGAAAAAGACAATAGAACCCCGTTGCAGTTGGCCGACACTCCTAATCTGGATGCCCTGACTAAGAATGCAACCTGTGGGCCTGTTCAAACCATTCCTGATGATTTGCATGTGGGAAATGAAATCTCCTGCCTGGGACTTCTAGGTCTTGATCCGCAAAAATATTCTTCCGGTCATGCTCCGCTCTCTGCGATGGGGTTGGGGATGAAACCTGCGCCGGAAGAGATCGCGCTCTGTTGCGACCTGATAACCCTGCAACCCACCCATGACGATATGGTCATGAAAGATTATACTGCCGGGCATCTTTCCCCTGATGACTCAGGACTGCTTATCGATGCGCTTAACGAACAAGTGGTCGATGCTGCGGTTACGTTCCATCGAGGCGGTGGTTATCACAACTTGATGTTTATCAAAAGTCCGCCGATTTCGGAAAGATTGTCTCCGCCCAACGAACTCATCGGTGAAGGCATCCGCCAATTCATGCCCGAGGAAAACCGCGAACTGGTCTTCGTGATGAATCAGGCACAAATTATTTTGCATAACCATGCCCACAACAGAAAACGGGTTGCAGACAAAAAAGACCCGGTTAACAGCATCTGGTTTTGGGGGAACGGCGAACTGCCCAGCCTGCCCTCCTTCCGGGAGCGGTATGATAAGAGCGCGTCTGTAATCACCGCGTCTTTAATGGTCAAGGGAATCGGCAAGCTCACCGGTATGGATGTCATAGACGTAGATGGCGCGACCGGGTTTTCTGATACTAATTATTCCGCCAAAGTTTCTGCGACACTCAAGGAACTGGAAAGCAAAGATGTGGTTTTTCTCCACATTGCCGCGGGAGAAGAAGTTTCACTCAAAGGCGATATTGACGATAAGATTTTAATGATCGAAGACTTCGATGCCGAAGTCATTAAACCTCTGGCGCAAGCGATGGAGGCAATAGAAAATATAAAAATGATGGTGGTGGTCAACCATGTCAGTTCCGCCATGTCGATGAAATACGAACGGACTCCGGTTCCCTATCTGGTTTATCCTGCCACATCGGGAAACACCAGCCGATATGATGAACAGCTTTTAGAAACCGGAAAGTTATTCGACAACGCCCCTGATCTATTAACGGCTTTTTTGACAAACCAACTATGAGCAATTCTTTGATCGTACAAAAATATGGCGGCACCTCTTTAGGCTCTCTGGAGCGTATCGAATATGTGGCCGACCGCATCGCCAAAGCCCGAAAGACCGGCATCGATATCGTTATCGTGGTTTCGGCCATGGCGGGAGAAACCGATAAATTGTTGAAAATGGCCCATAGGCTTTCTAAAAATCCGGAACGACGCGAAATCGACCTGCTCTTGTCATCCGGAGAACGTATCTCGGCTGCTCTTTTGGCTCTGGCCCTGCAGAACCGGGGTATTCCCGCGCTTTCCATGACCGGGAGGCAGATTGGTCTGCAAACCGACAGCACCCACACCCGCGCCCGCATTATCAATATTGATGCCAAGCGAGCCCGTAAAATGCTGAAAAAAAATCATGTGATCGTGGTCGCCGGATTCCAGGGCATCAACGAGGAAGGCGATGTGACAACTTTAGGCAGAGGCGGATCGGACACCTCAGCAGTGGCTCTGGCGGTTGCTCTGGGTGCCCGGCAATGCGAAATCTACACCGATGTCGATGGGGTTTATACCGCAGACCCCAGAGTCGTACCACAAGCCAGGAAGCTGGATGTGGTATCGTATGATGAAATGCTGGAAATGGCCAGCCTGGGAGCCAAAGTCCTGCAAATCCGTTGTGTGGAGTTTGCCCATAAATTTAAGATGCCCCTGATTGTTAAATCATCCTTCAAGGAATATGAAGAGGACAAGGGAACTTTGATCTGCGAGGAGGATCCGAAAATGGAACAACCTGTAGTTTCCGGAATCATGTGCGACAAAAACCAGGCAAAAATCACCCTGAAGGAAGTTCCGGACCAACCGGGTATCGTCGCCAATATCTTTGAGCCTTTGGCAAAAGCGTCCATCTCCGTTGACATGATCATTCAGAATGTCAGCGACCAGGGGCACACCGACCTGTCGTTCACACTACAACGGGAAGAATTGGATGAGGCCATGGTCATCATGAACAAAGTGGCAAAAAAAATCCATGCCACTCAAGTAGGTGCAAATGCAAAAATTGCTAAAATTTCTATTGTCGGGGCAGGTATGCGCAGTCATTCGGGAGTCGCGGCGCAAATTTTTAAAACCTTGTCCAGTCATAATATTAATATATTGATGATCAGCACATCAGAGATCAAAGTATCCTGCATCGTTAAACAAGAATATTCTAAACTTGCGGTCAACGCCTTGCACGATGCTTTTGAACTGCAAAAAAAAGTAGCCAAAAAGAAAACCGCAAAAAAGTGAGCACCGCTAAAAAATGAGTTCCGTAAAAATTTATGACACCACCCTCAGGGACGGGTCCCAAGCAGAAGGCATCTCCTTCACCGTTGAGGATAAAATCCGCATCGCCCACAAACTGGACGAACTGGGGGTGCATTATGTGGAAGGGGGCTGGCCGGGGTCGAACCCGAGAGACATCGATTTTTTTGAGAAGGCCAACCGCGCGCACTTTTCCCAGACCCGGATCACCGCCTTTGGCAGCACTCGTTATCCGGAAAAAACGGTGGAAAACGATGCCGTCCTGCAAGCACTTTTAAAAACCGAAACCCAGGTGGTGACCCTGTTCGGAAAAACCTGGGACCTGCACGTGAAAGACGCTTTGGGCACCAGCCTCGATGAAAACCTGCGTATGATCTTTGAGAGTATCGCCTACATGAAAAAATACCGCGATGAAGTTCTCTTTGATTGCGAACATTTTTTTGATGGTTACAAAAATAATCCAGACTACGCCCTCAAAACGATCAAGGAAGCCGAGTCCGCAGGAGCCGACTGGATCATCCTGTGCGACACCAACGGCGGCACACTTCCGCATGAGGTGCGTTCGATCTTCGAAGAGATTAAAAAATCCGTCTCCGTTAGAATGGGTGTCCATGCCCACAACGATTCAGAGGTAGCCGTCGCCAACTCTCTCACCGCTGTTCAAGCCGGGGCCGAGCAGGTGCAAGGCACCATCAATGGAATTGGTGAACGTTGTGGAAATGCTAATCTGGTTTCCGTCATCTCCAATCTAAAAATTAAAATGGGCATCAACTGCATGACCGATGCACAACTGCAATCCCTGAAAGACGTTTCTGCTTTTGTGGATGAGTTGGCCAACCGGGCGCACTGGAACCAGCAACCCTTTGTAGGAAAAAGCGCATTCGCCCATAAAGGCGGCGTGCATGTCAGCGCAGTGCGTAAAAATGCGTTGACCTATGAACACATCGAACCCGAAAAAGTGGGCAACCACCAGCGCATTCTGGTTTCTGACCTTTCGGGAAAAAGTAATGTGCTCCACAAAGCTAAAGAATATGGCATCGACATTGACGATAAAGATCCCAAGGTGGCAAAAATTCTCAACTCCCTGAAAGAGTCGGAAAATCTGGGCTTTCAGTATGAAGGTGCCGAAGCTTCTTTTGAACTGATGATGCGTGATGCGCTGGGCCAGAAGGAAGTCTTTTTCGAATTTATCGGGTTCCGTGTCATCGTTGAAAAACGCAAAGAAGATGAAGAACCCATCTCCGAAGCCACAGTCAAGCTACGAGTCAATGGTGTTCAGGAGGTTTCGGCCGCCGAAGGCACAGGCCCAATCAATGCTCTGGATAAAGCCATCAAAAAAGCTCTGGTGAAATTTTACCCGGAACTCGAAGATGTGAATCTTTATGATTATAAAGTTCGCATTCTGGATGAACAGAAAGGCACCCGCGCTAAAACCCGAGTGCTGGTGGAATCCGGTGACCATCACTCCAGATGGGGCACCGTAGGAGTCTCCGAAAATATCATCGAAGCCAGTTGGCAGGCTCTGATCGACAGCATCGACTATAAGCTCAACCAGAATCGGTAAACATCGACCTTCTGGCAACAGAAACCCTCTCAGCATGCCAATGCATAGTTACAAAAATATCCAGGCTACGTAAAAATTAAAATATATTTTTGCGAAAACCTAAATAATTATTCCTGCCTTCTTCATTTTTTTTCATAGCACAGGCAAGGATAATATATTCAACATCATAGGGTTATTCCACCCGCCCCTTCCTCTCATAGACCACCGGCCCTCCTTTCAACAATTTGTCGCTCCTATCTTGCCCTAAAAAGCATTACTGACATCATTAAAGCATTCCCAATCATAAAAGTTGAAAAAACACCGGATCCAGGGTTAACAATACAGTCACATTAAAAATAATAATTTTAGTAACCAGGGGTTACTCTAATCACACCCCTCTGTCCTTAATTTTCCTACAACCTTTTTCATTATTTATCTACAATTAAAATGCTCAGAACATATTGTAAAACAACAATAAACACCATATAAAATATCTTGACAATCAATGTAAATTTTAATAGCATGACCAATATATCTTATTATCCTTTTAGTGATTAGCAGTTTTGGGGCTTATTGACGACGTTATTAGATAGTATTTATCTGTGCATTTAATAATTCGGCGTAACCTGTCTGAAACCTTGTAGCCCACTAACCAAATATTTCCGCACAGTTTTATGCGGGCAAGCAGAACACATTTTAGGAGGAGTCATTATGTTCAGCTGGTTCAATAAACAAAAAATCGTCAACAAAATTCAGATCGGGTTTGCCGCTGTTGCCATCATCATGGTCAGTATCGTAAGCATTACTATCTGGCAAACCACGGAAGTCAAATCCATTTCCGACAAGGTGGTCGATCTTCGGGTTCCCACGGCACAGTCGAGTCTGGAGATGTTAAACGGCATCAACCATTCCCTGGCCGCACTTCGAGGTTGGATGATTCTCGGTAAAGACAATTTCAAAGTCGAACGCATGACAGCCTGGGACACAGAGATCACCCCGGCTCTAAACAAAATGCAGGCGTTTGCCAAAAACTGGACCAACCCAAAAAATGTTGAACGATTGAAAATCATTGAAACCAAGCTGGGCGAGTTCAAACAGTTCCAGCAGGAAATTGAAGACATCTCCGGAACCGTCGATAATCTGCCGGCCAGCAAGATTTTACTGCAAGATGCGGCACCCAAGGCGAACATCCTGGTCAGCAATATCACCAAGATCATCAACATTGAAGCCACTCTGCCCGCGACTCCGCAGAGGAAAGCCCTGCTCGGCATGATGGCGGATGTTCGTGGCACGACAGCGCGAGCACTGGCCAATATCCGCGCTTACCTGCTTTCCGGCGACCCGGTTTTTAAAGAACGGTTTGATACCATGTGGACAAAAAATCTCAAGCGGTTCGGCGATTTGACGAACAACCAATCCCTTTTAACGCCTGAGCAATTAAAATTATTCAAAGAGTTCAGCGAAGCGCGCGCGGGGTTTGCGCCTCTTCCTCCAAAGATGTTTGAAATTCGTGGTGGGGAAGAATGGAATGTTGCCAACCGCTGGTTGGGCACCAAGGCCGCGCCCACTGCCTTTGCCATCAAGACCCAACTCGATGGCATGGCCAAAAACCAGAAACAGTTATTGGCTACTGACATGACAGACTCCAAAAACCGCTCCGATTCTTTGGTCATCACTCTCTGGATTCTGCTGGTAGTCGGTATAGGCCTGACTGGCCTGTTCACCAAAATCATCGTTACCGCAGTTAAAGGACCGATTGAGGACGCAGCTCGTGTTCAGGCCATTGTGGAGAACGCGCCGATCAATATCATGTACGCAGATTCCACAGACTTTAAAGTCAAGTACATGAACCCGGCCTCCTTTAAAACTTTAAAAACCGTTGAGCAGTATTTACCGGTGCCGGTGGACGATATTATTGGAAAATGTATTGATGTGTTCCATAAAAATCCGCAATATCAGAGAACGCTGTTGTCCGACCCCAATAACCTTCCGCTGAATTCCCAGTTCATCTTAGGCCCGGAAACACTGGAGGTGGCGGCAGCAGCCATCCGCGATACAGAAGGCACTTATATTGGAGTGATGGTCAGTTGGACTCTCGCCATCCAGAAATTGGCCCTCGAAAAACGCTCCAACCAGTTGGCTGGTTATGTGGAAAACAATCCCAGCAACATGATGGCGACGGATACCGATTTGATCCTACGCTATCTCAACCCGGCCGCACTGGCAACACTCAAGGGTCTTGAAACATATTTACCTGTCAAGGCAGATGATATGGTGGGCCAGTCGATTGACATATTCCATAAAAACCCGGCGCACCAAAGGAAAATTCTTTCCGACCCCGGCAACCTGCCGCACACGGCATTGATTCAGGTCGGGCCGGAAATTCTAGAGTTGGCTGTCTCCGCCAATATCGACGCGGAGGGAGAGTACCTCGGACCCATGGTCTCATGGAGCATTGTCACCGAACGAGTAAAAAATGAGAAAACCGCCAACGAATCGGCGCAACGTGAGCAGGAATCCGCACAGGTTCTCCAGGGAAAAGTGGACTCCATGCTGGAAGTAGTCGGAGCCGCATCCGAAGGGGACTTGACCCATGCGGTAACCGTGAATGGCGATGATGCCATTGGGCAGATGGGAGCTGGGCTTTCCAAACTTCTGACCAATTTCAAAAACAATATTTCTCAGATCGGCTCTAACGCCGATACGCTTGGCAACTCCTCAGGCAGTCTAACCGATGTCAGTCAGCTCATGGCCGGCAACGCCGAAGAAACTGCGAATCAGGCCAATGTCGTTTCGGTGGCCTCTGAAGAAGTCAGTAAAAATGTTCAGACGGTTGCGACAGGCATCGAAGAAATGACTGCCAGCATCAAGGAGATCGCCCAAAACGCGAACGAAGCGGCAAAGGTTACTCAGGAGGCTGTAACGGCTGCAGAGAAAACCAATGCCACCGTCGTAAAACTTGGCGAGAGTTCGATAGAAATCGGCGAGGTCATCAAGGTCATCACCTCGATTGCCGAACAAACCAACTTGCTTGCCTTAAATGCCACCATCGAGGCGGCACGTGCAGGAGAAGCAGGAAAAGGGTTTGCCGTTGTCGCGAACGAAGTCAAAGAACTCGCGAACCAGACCGCCAAGGCCACCGAGGATATCAGCAAAAAGGTTCAGGCCATTCAGGTCGACTCTAAAAGCTCGGAAGAGGCGATTAAAAACATCAGCACTATCATTAATCGTATTAATGATATTTCCAATACCATTGCCAGTGCGGTCGAAGAACAAACTGCGACCACGAACGAAATTGGCAGGAACATCACCGAAGCCGCAACCGGCACCCAGGAAATCGCACAAAATATCACTGGCGTTGCCACAGCGGCCCAAAGCACCTCACAGGGCGCGATCGATACCCAGAACTCCGCTCAGGAGATGTCTGCTATTGCGAGCGAACTGAAAGAACTTGTCGGCATGTTCAAAACAACATGAACAACAGGCAAATCCCCCCGGCCCCCTTCGTGGAAGGGGGAGCATTAATGGATCCCTCTTTTTCAAAGAGGGGCTGGGGTGATTTACAACCTCCCATGCAATATCCGGGCTAGTGAGCGGCGAGCCTCCGCTCGCAAATTGCAATGTCTTTACCTTATCTGCAATTGGCTTCTCGGCTCAACGAGCTATGCTAATTGCCTCTCACGCTAGTGAGCGCGGAGGAGGTTGCCGATAGTTTTACGATAGTGTTTGCGGACCTGCTGGGTATGGCGATCATAGTCGGCGAGCAAGGCATCTGCCAGGGTTTCAGCGTCTTCACCTTCGTATCCGAGCAAACGAGCCACAGGTGCCAACTCCTTGTTATCTTTTGGAAGGTTGTTGGTCGGCGTCTGGCGAATGATTCGCAGGATGCATTCCAGGTTTCTCAGGAAAAGGTAACTGTCCTGAAGTTCTTCCGCCATGCTCTGATCGACCAAACCAAGAGCTACAAAACTTTGCAGAGCTGAAAGGGTGTTGGTTTGCCGCAGGCGCGAAAACTTTTTGCCATGCATCAACTGAAGAATCTGCACCGCAAACTCAATATCTGCTAAACCCCCAAACCCCAGCTTCACATTTTTTCCTTTGGTGGCTTCTTTTGCCAGTTCCTGTTCCATTCTTTCCCGAAGACGTGATATTTCTATGAGCGCCCCATATTCAAGCTTGTCCTGATAAACAAATTGCTGGGCCGACTCGATGAATTTTTTCCCGACCTCAGCATTGCCCGCCACAAACCGCGCTCGCACCAGAGCTTGTTGCTCCCAGATTCTGGCGCGGGATTGAAAATATTTTTCGTATCCCTCGACAGAAAGAACCAACACTCCCGAATCACCCTCAGGCCTGAGTTCAGTATCAATTTTATAGGCATAACCGGCAAGAGTCATTTCGGAAGTCAGCTTATAGATCAACTGCGACAAAGCTGAATAATAACTGGCAAAACCTTCGGGAGGAGAATCGCTCTCTCCTTCATCGTAGACCAGCAGGACATCGAGATCTGACCCAAAATTCAATTCATGTCCGCCCAGCTTGCCCATGCCAATGATGCAAAAATTGTGAAGGTCGCAGAACCCGGTTTTCTTTTCGAGTTCCTGGGAGGCAATTTGATAAACGGTTTCCAGAAAAACATCGGCGAGATTGGAAAGATCCTCCAGCGTTCCGGCAAGGTCTGCTTCCTTGATCAGGTAGCGTACTCCGATGCGAAGTTCTTCGGCCTGTTTAATATGCCGAAGCACTATAGACCTGGACTCGAAATCAGGAGATTTTTTTAAAGCCCGGTTTAAGTCTTCCTGCATTTTTTCTGCCAGCTTGAATCGGTAAATGCTATCCATATCAGTCAGCACATCCACCAGATCCGGCCGCTTGATCAGGATTTGCGACAGCATCTCGCTACTACCAAAAAGGTTGAGCAATAACTCTAAAAAGTTTTCATTTTCCTGGAACAAGTCAAGAAATGATTCCCTGGCCCCGGTCGCCTCCACAAACCGGCACAGGTTCTCAATCGCCGAGTCTGGCCGGGCAACCTTTCCGCACTGTTGCAATATTTTAGGAATAATACTGTAAAATTCCTGAATGCTTTGCACGGAAGGATGCGAAAATTGGGCTCCATCACGAAAAGACTCAAGAAACCGATAGGCTCTTTTCGGATCGGGAAGAAATGGGATTTGGGCCAGCCTGCTTTCAGTAAACTCCTCCTCCCCTGCCCGAGAGCGGTCCCATTCACTTGAAATGGTTTCTGCCGCTTCCCGTTTTTCTTTTTCAGCAAATTGTTCAGCGAACATTGTTCCCACAAACCGGGTATGGTTTTCATATTCTTTCATCAGGTTATCGGCCAGACTTTTCTGACTGTCCCCCGATGCCCTCATTTTTCGGGCCAGCACGGCCAGATCAGTTTCATTATTCGGCAAGAGATAGGTTTGCAGACCAAAGGTGATCTGCACACGATTTTCCAGATTCCGCAGAAAGATATAAGCCTCACGAAGTTGATCATGGTCTTCTTTATTTATTATATTTTTTTCGTAAAGCGTTTTCATGGCCCCCAGTGAATCTCGAACACGCAGGCTTTTATCCCTTCCACCCAGGAGCAACTGATAAGCCTGAATGAAGAACTCCACTTCCCGGATACCTCCGAATCCCAGCTTGATATTTCCTTTCGAGTGTTTTCCTTTGAGGCTTTTATTGATCTTGTACTTCATCGACTTTATTTCCTCAATGGCCCCAAAGTCCAGACTCCGCCTATAAATAAACGGCTCGATCATTTCGAAGAATTCCTTACCCAGGCTTTCACTGCCTGCCGAAACACGAGCCTTGATGAGAGCTTGCCTTTCCCATGTTCTTCCCCAGGACTGGTAATAAATTTCGCAACTAGCCAGGGAATTCACAATTTCGCCACTTTTCCCTTCCGGTCGAAGCTCAAGATCCACCCTGAACACATTACCATCTGAAGTTATTTCGTTGAGGGACTTTGAAATTTCCAGCGCCAGCTTGGTGAAGTATTCGTGATTAGAGATGCTTAAGATGGATGGGTCATTTTCAATCGCAGAGCGGGTTTCTCCCTGGCTCGATGAATATATATAAATCAGGTCAATGTCGGAGCTGTAATTGAGTTCACAACCTCCCAGTTTACCCATGCCCAAAATAGCAAATTCAGATTCTTTCCAATTCCCATCTACATCCTGATAAACAGGGGTTCCATATTTCTTGCGTAATTCCCGGTCGGCATGCTCATAGGCGGCTTGCAGACAAACATCGGCGAGATTGGAAATATCTTCAACCGTTTCCTTGAACTCGACCTTCCCCAACAGGTCTCGTAGCCCAATCCGTATGTATTCTCTTTTTTTAAATTTTCTCAGAACAGAGAAAATATTCTTTCCTTGAAATTCTTCCCCGGCCATTTCATAGAAGTCCCGCATCAGCATATCTTTCGATTTGGAATTTGCCAGAGTCCCCGGTTGGCTCAACCAGTCTACGTATGACGGTTCCTTGAGCAAAGCATCGGTGAGTATTTGACTACCGGAAAACAAAAAAACCAGGGCTTCAAACAGGGAGGGTGATTCGGTCAGTTGCGTGTATAAATAATCCTTATCAGAAATTTTCTCCGAAAAACGCTCGAAGTTGTGCAAAGCCATATCCGCATTATGAGAACGGGAAATCAGCTGCAGTAAAACCTTGAAAAAATCGGGATATAGTTTTTTAAATTGGGCGTGGCCAGCCATTGCAACAAGATCGTTCCAGGCATTTTTAGGGTCGCGAAGAGCAAAACCCCGCAAAGACTCAAATAGCGTTTCGTCCCAGGGCTGGCGTTCGTGAATTTGGTAAATCAGTTCTACGGTCATAAAAATATTTTTATAGTGGCTCGGATTTTCACCGTTATACCTGCTTAATCTATCACATAAAAAAACCCCCTGGGAGAACCCAGGGGGTTTTAAATTACGAGTTTTTATCTGAAATCAGCAATCGTAATACATTTCGAATTCCAGCGGATGCGGCCGTAAACGTAGAGGAGCAATTTCATTCTCACGTTTATATTCGATCCAGGTTTCGATCAGATCCTGAGTGAACACATCGCCCTTGAGAAGAAACTCATGATCTTCCTCCAGAGCCTGAAGTGCCTGATCCAAAGAGTGCGGCAAGGTGGGAATATTCGCCAACTCTTCCGGCCCGAGGGAGTAAATATTTTTATCCAACGGCTCACCAGGATCAATTTTATTTTCAATACCATCCAGTCCGGCCATGAGCATTACAGAAAAAGCCAGATAACCATTACAGGAAGGATCGGGATAACGCAGTTCCAATCGTTTCGCTTTGGGACTGGGCGAATACATGGGGATTCGGATAGATGCGCTCCGATTCCTGCTTGAATAGGCCAGATTGACCGGGGCTTCATAGCCCGGCACCAGACGTTTGTAGGAGTTAGTCGTCGGTGCTGCAAAAGCACAAATCGCCCGGGAGTGTTTCAAGATACCACCAATGTAGTGCATACCCATTTCGCTGAAACCCGCATAGCCGTTCCCGGCAAACAAGGGCTTGCCATCTTTCCAAATGCTCTGATGAACATGCATCCCGGTTCCGTTATCGCCGTACATAGGCTTGGGCATAAAAGTCGCCGTTTTATTGTGTGCTCGGGCAACATTTTTAACGATATATTTGTACCACATCAGGCTGTCAGCACATTTAACCAGTGGAGCAAACCGCATAGCGAGTTCATTTTGCCCGCCGGTTGCGACTTCGTGATGGTGACACTCCATGCTGATACCAACCTGCTCCATGGTCAACATCATTTCAGAGCGGATATCCTGAAAAGTATCGTTGGGAGCAACCGGGAAATAACCTTCTTTATGTCTAGGCTTGTGGCCCAGGTTAGGGCCTTCATCCCGGCCGGTGTTCCAGTTTCCTTCCACAGAGTCAATCGAATAAAATGATTCATTCGTGGTGGAATCGTATTGAATATTGTCGAAAATGAAAAATTCCGCTTCTGGCCCAAAATAAGCGGTGTCACCAATGCCGGTGGACTTGAGATAGGCCTCCGCTTTCTGAGCGATATTGCGAGGATCACGAGCATATTTTTCCTTGGTGATCGGGTCCACAATATTACCGATCATACTGACCGTTGGAACCTTCATAAATGGGTCCATAACAGTGGTGGTCGGGTCGGGAATGACTATCATGTCACTGGCGTTAATGGCCTGCCAGCCACGAATGCTGGAGCCATCGAAACCCAGGCCTTCTTGAAACAAATGCTCTTCCAGCTCACTCATGGGCACAGAAAAATGCTGCCAGGATCCAAGCAGATCCATGAATTTTATATCTACAATTCGAGCATTATTCTTTTTTGCGAAATCCACTGCCTCTTTGGGGGTCATTAAAGTATCTCCTGCAAAAAATAGTTAAGGGTTAGATTCATAAAAATAAGACGCAAAAAAACCAGAGCCGTCGTTATCGGCCCTGCTTTAAATTCAATATCCAGCAACCCCAAAAATGGGGACTATATATTTATCGGGCCAAGAATGGAAATGGGTCTATTATTTACAGAAGACTCGAATCAAACAGCGTCTTCTCCACGCTCCCCGGTGCGAATCCGCACAGTATCCTGAAGATCTATTACAAATATTTTTCCATCACCGATTCTTCCGGTTTGTGCAGCCTGCATGATAGTATTGATCACATCTTCAACCTGGCTATCACTGATGATGATCTCCATCTTGATTTTGGGAAGAAAATCCACCACGTATTCCGCACCACGATATAATTCTGTGTGACCCTTTTGTCTGCCAAATCCTTTTACTTCACTGACAGTAATTCCTTTTACTCCGATCTCGTTCAACTTATCTTTCACTTCATCCAACTTGAACGGCTTGATGATCGCCTCAACCTTTTTCATATTGTTTCCCTCTAGCCAGTATGTTCACAAAATATCCGGGCTGGTGGACAGCTTTCCTTGTGGCCGAAATCTTTGCCAAGTCATAACGATTTCTTTCAGGAAACCTCCTAACCGGTTACTGCAATTAATTCAATATTCATGCCAATGAGAAATTATACGGCCTCTTGGCAGATTCTGCAAAAAGTCTATAAATTTAAAGGGGTTCACAACACGGCGAACTATATCACAACCGATGAGCAAATTCAAACGCAGATAGATGCACCAATTTGAGGCAACGGGAGGTCTGAAATGTTTATTTTTAAAGCATTTTTTCAGTGCTCATCGCAGACTTGGGTTATGCGATTGAGGGTATTTTCCAACTCCAATCGCTTTTCCTCAATGCTTTGCTCCGATGATTTGCGAGCGAGAGTGATGGGCGATGAGAAGTTAAGTGCGCAACGGGTGAAAGGCATGGGGATGACAAATCGGTCCCAGCTATTCAAGACCATTTTATTTTTAGACCCAAAGGTCATCGCAAAAACAGGCACTCCGGTTATTCCCGCCAATTGCACTGAGCCCGACTGAGCTACACATCTCGGCCCACGGGAACCATCTGCAATAATTATAATTCGCTGGTTCCTGCGCAGGACTTTAATCAGGGATCGGGCTGCCGGTACAGCTTTTTTATATGTAGACCCGCGTATTACGGAATAACCCATTAAGCTTGCAAGCCGGGCCAGAAGATCGCCATCCTCACTAGGACTGATCAATAAAAAATAATCTGGGTGTCGGCGAAGATAATAAAACAGGTAAAAGATTCTGCCATGCCACAAGGTGAGAATATAGGGGCCGGTCAGATTCTTAAAGTGGTTTTCTTCTTCCTCATTCAGGTTTTTTGAGCGCAGAGTCAGGCACCAGAGATAAATCAGCCCAAAAAGAAGGTACGGGAGTACGTGATTAAACAGGAGTTTTTTCATTGACGCTCAATTTATCCATAAAATCAGCAATGCGTTTCGCGATGACTTTCATGACTCCGGGTTCCCCCAGAGTACTTTTGATTTTAAGGAGACGCTCGCGAATAGCCTGTTCCTTTTCAGGAGCCCGCACAACCGCAAGCACCTCCGCAGAGATATTTTCTGCGGTCACTTTGTTCTGTATCAGCTCGGGCACCACCTCTTCCTCCGCTACAATATTCACCAGACCTACCAATGGAGCATCGACCAACAACTGCGCCAACAAGTAGGTCAAAGGATTCAACTTGTAGATGATGACCATGGGGCATCCAAGAATTCCCGCTTCCAGAGTGGCAGAACCCGATGCAATGATCAACATGTCACAACTATTCATCACATCATAAGGCTCTCCTTCAACCAACTGGATGCCAAGCGGGTTGGTCCCCAGACGTTGGCGAATCAGATCGGGATCAATGGAGTCGGCAACAGGGAGAAGAAACTGACAAGAGCCCAGTTCACTATGGATTTTTTCTGCCGCCTGAACCATCACGTCCAGAAGAGAGTTGACCTCGTTCATCCTGCTTCCGGGTAGAAGACCGATGGTCTTGACCTTGGGATTCAAGGAATATTTTAGCCGACTTTCTTCACGAGTTCGACTGGGGTGGACCATATCCACAAACGGATGCCCTGAAAACTCCGCATCCACTCCGGCATCCAAATATAGCTTTTCTTCAAACGGAAGAATGACGAACATTTTACTCACAGACTCTCGGATATCCTGAATTCTTCCCTTCCGCCAAGCCCAAATTTGAGGACTGATGAAAAAGAAGACCGGACAATCAAAACGCCGCCCCTGTTTTGCTAATCTAAGATTTAATGTAGGATAGTCTATAAGAATCACCGCATCATAACGGCGCGAGGCGATTTCCTTCATCAATGTTCGATAGACCTTGTAATAATGACCAAAGTCTCCCAGAACCTCCACTATCCCAACCGCGCCCATACGCTCAATACCAAAGAGAGTATCCACGCCAGCCTCTCGCATTTTGGCACCGCCCATCCCAGTGAATCGTACCCCGGGTAAACGGTCTTTTAATGCGGATACCAGCTTAGAGCCATGCAGGTCTCCAGATGCCTCGCCAGCAATAATTAAATAATGCGGATGTTTATTTTTCATCTAAAGCCAAATTTTTCTAGCCTGCGGAATGTTTAGCCCCCTCCTTGACAGAGACCTTTGCATAACTCGTCAATTGCTGGCTCCATACGACCGAATAACAAAAACCACTATATTCGTCGTCGCGAGCGACTGAAAGGAGCGTGGCGATCCAGGTGTTTGTTTTGCGCGACCTAGAACCTGGATTGCTTCGTCACTATCGCTCCTCGCAAAGACGACTTACGCAAAGCTCTCCCTGATAAGGGAGGGGTGTTCGTTGGCCCTACGCTTAGTAGCAGGCCACAGCAATTTTCGCCTCATTAGCCAGTTCAACAACTTTCTCCTGTTCCACCACCATAACCCGCTCTGCCTCCAATGCCAGAACCGACCCTTCGTTCAACATACGAATGGTTTGCGGACCTATGCCGGGACTATCATAGCGATAATCCTGATTGGTCCTGCTGACTTTGATCACCACACATTTTCCCTGAGCCAGATCACACCCTCTTTGAATAGCCCGATCCGTTCCTTCCAAAGCTTCAACAGCCACCACCGTTTTGTTTCTCACAATGAGAGTCTGACCAATTTCCATATCCGCCAATTTTCGGGCAATGGGCAGTCCAAATTCAATGTCTGCCAACTCCTGCCTGGTCGGTTCTCTGCGAGCCAGGTTTCCTTTTCGAGGAAAAATATCCGACAAAAATTCTTTTTGGCTCAAGACGTTAAAACCTTCTTTTTCAAGTTCGCCAATCATTCCCAACAGCAAAACCTTATCTTCATGCGTTACTATGTTTTTTAAAAACTTGAGAGCTTTGAGATCGAATCTCTGCAATTTAAAAACAATACTTTTATCAACCTTACCCAGAATCAACAAATCCTTCACATGGTTCTTTTGAAACGTCGCAAGAATTTTTCCCGCCTGGCCGACTCCGATAGAATAACTCTTCTCCGAAAAGGGTGTCAGACCGTTTTGGATTTCATCCGAAAAACCAACGCTGATAATTTTTATCCCCAACTGGCTGGCTTTGCGCGCAAAATATATGGGCACTTCTCCCGATCCTGCGATAAGACCTATTTTGTGATGGGTGTCATCCATAATGATGGGCAAAAAAGAAGATTCCAAGAAGGAGTGCCTGGTTCTACACTGGGGCAATTTACGCAAATACGCTGCGATATCTGTACAGGACGCGAAACTATTTTTTTCTTTTCTGGTTGTTGAACTGGTCGAGAATATCCAAGGCTATTTCCAGCGAATAAAGTTCGTCATTCACCGCAACATTGCGAGGGCTTTCATTTTTAACGCAATCAAGGAAATGCTGGAGCTCCAGCTTGAGGGGATTATCTTTGTGGACAAAAATTCGTTCGACCAGCGATTCCTGCTTGTACCGCAGTGAGTCCTTGCTCATTTGATGCTCTGAGGAGGATTTGCGGTGCACATAAATTTCCTGATCGGTGTAATCCAAAACCACGAATGAGTCTTTCTGGGTTACCGATAAGGTTCGGACTTTATTCTGTGAAACCCGGCTGGCAACAATATTGGCAATGCACCCATTTTCAAATTCGAGTTGAGCGCTCACCAGGTCATCTTTTTCAGAAAAAACCGAAGCCCCAAGAACATGTGATGCAACCACTTTGGATTTGATCAGGTTAAGAATGATATCTATATCATGGATCATAATATCCAGAATCACTCCATCATCCCTGATCCTTTCTGTGAAAGGCCCCATGCGCTTGCATTCGACAAAAAGCGGGACTTCAACAATTTTGTGGAGTTCCTGCACTGCCCCATTGAAACGTTCCACGTGACCGATATGCAAAGTCAGGTTATTGTCCTGAGCTATTTTAAATAGCTCGCGGGCGTGATCGAGGTTGTTGGCACAAGGTTTTTCCAGTAGAACATGGATGCCATTATTAAGCAGCTCCTTGGTGACAGGATAGTGCAGCGTTGTAGGCACCGCAACTACTGCGACATCAACTTGCCCAAAAAGATCCTTGCAGTCCGTAAAGGTAGGTGCGTGGTAGATATCCTGAATGGCCTTTCGACGTTCAGGATCAACATCCACCACCCCGGCAAGCTCAACCCTCTGCATCTCGGATAGAACTCCGACATGATATGCACCCATTCTCCCCGCTCCCACCACACCAACTCTTACCTTTGCCACTATTTGGTCACTCCTCTGGAGGAATCTTTTATAAAATTAATGAGCTGTTGAACTTCGTCAAACATCTCAATTTCTGCTATAATTTTTTCCACAGCCTGGCTGGTGTTCAGTTCTGGTTGGACAATGAATTTTAACGCTGTTTTGATTGCCACTCTGATATCCGGCTTGAAGTTTGCCCGCTTGAGTCCCACTGTGTTAGCGCTGTAAAGTTGAGCCGGGTTTCCCTCCACAGTGGAAAAGGGCAGGACATCCTGATTCACACGCGCCATCCCTCCAACCATAGCATACCGGCCTATTCGGACAAACTGATGGATGCCCACCAGGCCCGAAATAAAAGCCTTGTCTTCTACCATAACATGACCAGCAAGAGCCGTGCTATTTACAATCACTACCTGATTGCCTATCTCGCAGTCATGACCCACATGCGAATAGGCCATAAGCATGCAACCGTTACCAACCCGGGTAACACCATTTTCAAAACCCGAACGATGAATGGTGACATATTCCCGAATCACTGTTTCATCGCCAATTTCCAGCGAACTGGAAACGTTTTGAAAATTCGCAATCTGCGGTTCTCCACCAAGCGAAGCACCATGAAAAATCTTACAGTTCCTGCCGATGATCGTACCCGCTTCAATCAATACGTTAGGGCCTACAAACGTCCCCTCGCCGATTTGGGCTTCCGGGCCAATAGTGGTGAAAGGACCCACCTCGACTCCTTGGGCCAGCTTCGCATCTGGGTGAATGACTGCACTGGAATGAATGGTCACGATCTAAAGGATGAAGCCGTCATGATTGACCAGAAAAAGACACGCAAAATAAAAATGGTGAGTCTGCCCCGCTTACAAAATCAGTCTTTACCGAGCATAGCCTGAATCGTACACTCTGTGGCTAATGCATCGCCTACATACGCTTTACCTTCAAATCGGAAAAGCGTTCCTCTTTGCTTGATTTTAGTCAGCTCCAAACGCAATTGATCTCCCGGAACAACAGGCTTCCTGAATTTTGCTCCGTCAATACCAGTGAAGAATACGGAAGACTGACCCTCCTTCTTCATAATTTTAATTCCTAAAATGCAGGCCACCTGCGCAAGGGCCTCGATAATAAGCACACCTGGCATAACAGGGAACTCCGGGAAATGCCCCTGAAAAAAAGGTTCATTGACAGTCACATTTTTGATGCCGACAATTCGGGATTCCATATCACATTCGATAATCTTATCGACCAATAGAAAAGGATATCTATGGGGAATGGTCTTTTTGATTTCGTTAATATCCATCATATCGGGAATCCGTTCTTACTGTTGAAAGCCTGCGGCTTTTCCAGGGATTTCAGCGGGTTCAAGCGCGGGATCAAGCAGACTATTTTAGTCGAAGTTCAACCAAAACTATTTATTAGTCCTGTCATAAGCTCGGGTTGCGATGTCAGTTAAATCGTTACCCTTATCATGATAGAGAACGACTTTCTGCTCCAGAATCATTGTATATTTCTTTTCTTTACCAATTTTTTGTATGACATCCATCATTTTAAGCAGAATTTGTTGAGTCATCTCTTTTTCTTTTTTGCTAAAATCTGCGTTCTTATCCTGAACGTATCTTTCAAAATCGATTTTTTCTTTTCTGAACTCATCTTCTTTTTTCTTTTTCAGATCAGGATCCAGAACAAAACTTTGCTTGTTCAAATTCTCCAACATTATTTTGATCTTCTGTTCCTTGGTTTTGATCCTTTTTTTCTCTTTGGTAAAATCTTCTTTAAATTTATCAAAATTGGTTTTCCACTGTTTAGTGCTGGAAACCGCTTTTTGAACATTCAAAAAACCTATCCGACTATCTGCGGCAAACGCAGAAACAGTAAAAAGCCCACAAATCAAAAAACCTGAAATGAGTAGAGAGCCGACGATCCTTAACTTCCTGAAAATTGTTAACCGCATAAACCTGATCCTTTCTAAAGTTTAAAATGCGCTTCCTGCAGAGAAATGAAATTGTGCAGCTTCTTCGCCGGTCTGCTGGTCCAGTTTAAATCCATAGGCAAAACCCAGAGGACCAAAAGGGCTGATAAAACGAATACCCGCACCTACGCTACTGCGCATTTCTCCCAAGTCAAAATTTTTCGCTGTTGTATTGGTATTAAAACCCGTGCCATAAACATTTCCACGGTCATAAAACAAAAACCCGCGAAAAGATTTGGTGAAGGGGTATTGCACTTCTAAATTAACCAAAAGTGATTGGCTACCCCCTACAGGGTTGCCCCTACTATCTTTTGGCCCGATGTCCTGGATTGTAAAACCTCGCAGGGAAGTCGGCCCTCCCATGAAGTACCTTTCAAAGCCGGGAAGTTTTTCTCCACCATACCCATCCCCATAATTAACCCGGCCATGTGCCGCACCAACGAGTTTCCCTACTATAGGGCGGTAATACGTCACTTCATAGACGGATTTAGAGAATTTCGCGCCACCCAGCCCGGCAAGCTCAAATCCTACCATATGCCTCCACCCCTTGGAAGGATTTAAAAAGTTATCCCGCGAATCGTGGACAAAGGTGGGCGCTACTCTACTGGTTACACGAGTTCCATTTTTAAAGAATGCTGTTTCAGAGTCAGCACTCAGACCCGAGACGTCCACATTTTCCAGACGGTATCTGAAGCTAAGCAAATCATACTCAGAAATATTTTTACCTAAACGAAAACCGCCTCCGGTTGACTGGGAATTGAAGCTAAGAAAGTCCTGATCCCGGTTAAACGCATCGATTCCCAGCAATATTTCGGAGTCAAGCAGACGCGGCTCGGTAAAGCTTAAATTGAAATCTGCACGGATGGAGGATAACTGAGCATTCAAGTTCAAACGCTGACCATTTCCAAAAAGGTTGTTCTGGGCAATGGAGGTGGTGAAAATTAAATTCTCGACCGAGCTAAAACCGGCACCAATCGAGAACGACCCGGAAGGCTTTTCAGTCACTGTAGTAAGAATATCAATGAGGTCGGGGTCCTGCCCTCTATGGGTATCAATCTTAACATCTTCAAAAAAATTAAGATTATTGATCCGTTGTTTGCTCCGCTTCAGTTTGGAGCCATCAAACAACTCCCCTTCTTTTAGACGGAATTCGCGGCGGATAACATTGTCTCGGGTTTGAAGGTTTCCTAAAATCTCTATACTGCCAACATAAACCTTTTTGCCCTTATCGACTTCGATGGACAACTCAACGGTGCGGTCATCATCGTTTAACTTGGAGATCGGGTTCGCGTCAGCATAGGCATAACCTTTTTTTGAATACAAATCGGCAATCGTTAAAATATCCTGACGCAGCTGAGACACGTTATAGATGTCTCCCATCTTGGTCTGAATGCTTTTTTGAATTTCATCTGAGGAGACCACATCATCACTTTTTAAAGCCAAACTCTTCACGCGGAACTGTGGGCCTTCCTCAACCGGAACTGTGATATGAACTTGTTTGGCCTTTTTGTTGATATCAATACGAGGTTCCAACACTTTGACCCTGAGATAGCCGTTATCGTGATAAAAACCTTCTATCCGGAACATATCCAGCTTTAAGATATCTTTTTGGTACACCCCTGAATCATCCACAAAGGAATACCATGTCTTTTCCTGGGTTTCCATCTGCTCCTGGAGGTCTTTATCCGGGAAAGACTTGTTTCCCGAAAAACGAATCTTTTCAATTTTTACCTTTTCCCCCTCCTTGATTCGGATCGAAACATTGACCAGGTTTCCCTGGACAGGCTGAGTATCAATATTGGCCTGGGCAAAAAAGTACCCTTTCTCACGATAAAGCTTGAGGATCTCCTCACTGCTTTCCAAAATCATGTGGTCATTAAAAGTCGCCCCCCGCTTCAATCCAATTTTTTCCCGGATGTCATTGGCGTCAATCTTGTCATTACCCACAATTTCGACATCCCCGATTGAGGGAATCTCTTCAACAAAAAACTCAACTTCCAGCCCTTTCAGGGCTTCTCGCGTTTCAACACGGATATCCTTGAATTGCCCCAAGCTGTATATTTGCTCAATATCCTCACGGATCTGTTTTTTGGAAAGCACGGTGCCAGACTTAGACTTGATGTAATAGAGAATCGTAGACTCATCAATCCGCTTGTTTCCCTCGATCCTCACAGACTCAATAACTTCACCTTCTTGAGCAGACCCAAAGGGAACCAGCGCAAAGAAAACGAAACCAATGAGGGTCGCAAAAAAAATGTGGGCTTTTTTTAGCATTCGGCCAGAACTATCTGAAATTTCTAGAGTTATCAGGGTGAAACCTTGCCTGGCATTTCCAGGCAAAAAAAAGCACTAAGTCCCAGAAGTATAACCCACTGAAACTTAATACTTTAAATATTTTTCATCATCGCTTCCGCTTAAGCGGAGAAATTTTTATCAACCAACTTTAACAGCTCCGGTCTTTTCAACAAACACTAAGCTGTCATCCTGCAGGCTAACCTCAATGAGTCCGCCATTTTTGAATCGACCTTTGAGCATTTCATCAGACAGAACATCTTCTAAATGTTTTTGAATCGCTCGTTTCAAGGGCCGGGCACCAAAATTAGCATCAAAGCCCTTTTCAGCCAGCCATCTTTTCGCGCCAGGAGTCACATCAATGGTTAACCCCTGCTGGATCAACTGCTCATTGAGGATGTTCAATTGAACATCAAGAATCTCGACAATATTCTCCAATTCCAGAGGACGGAAGACCACTGTCTCACTCAAGCGATTGAGAAACTCTGGGTTGAAGGTCTTTTTCAAGTCCTGCTTCAATTCCTTTTGCATCTTATCGTAGTTCAGCTCATCATCATCCTTGTGGAATCCGAGACTGGTTCCCTTTTCCAGCATCCGGGAACTGATGTTAGAGGTAAGAATCACAACCGTATTCTTAAAATCCACCACCCGACCATAACTATCGGTCAACCTGCCATCGTCCATGATCTGCAACAGGAGGTGGTAAATATCCGGATTGGCCTTTTCGATCTCATCAAAAAGAACCACCGAATAAGGCTTACGACGCACTTTTTCTGTCAACTGACCGCCTTCTTCATAACCAACATATCCGGGGGGTGCTCCAGTCAAGCGGGACACATTAAATTTTTCCATATACTCCGACATATCCAGCCGGATGAGCGCATCCTCATTGCCAAACAGGAATTCGGCCAGAACCTTTGCTAATTCTGTTTTACCAACACCGGTTGGCCCCAGAAACAGAAAGGTACCAATCGGTCTTTTCATATCTTTCAAACCAGAGCGGGATCGGCGGATCGCCTTGGTCAGCACTTTGATAGCCTCACCCTGACCGACCACTTTACCAGCCAGTTCATTTTCCATGTCTATGAGACGTGCACTTTCCTTCTCTTCAATTCGGGAGAGAGGTATTCCGGTCATGCTGGAAACAACATCAGCAATATCATCTTCTGTGATGCTAGGCTCACTGACATCGCGGCCCTTATCCCAGTCTGCTTTCACCACATCCAGCTTATCGCGCAACTCTTCTTCTTTGTCGCGCAATTCAACAGCCTTTTCAAACTCCTGATTTTCGATGCAGATTTTCTTGTCGCGAATGACAATGTCTATATCTCGTTGAATTTTTTTCATCTCAGGAGATTGAGTGATTTCACGTAGCCGTACTCTGGACCCCGCCTCATCAATCACGTCAATAGCTTTATCAGGGAGAAACCGGTCACTGATATATCGCTCGGCAAACCGAACCGCAGTAACAATCGCTTCGTCCGAGATTTTTGCCCTGTGATGCAATTCATACGGAACTTTCAACCCCTTGATGATCTCAATAGTTTCTTCCACCGTCGGCGGATTCACAATGATGGGCTGAAAACGTCTTTCCAACGCGCCATTCTTCTCAATATATTTCCGGTACTCTTCCAAAGTGGTGGCTCCGATGCATTGAATCTCACCACGGGAAAGAGCTGGCTTGAGCATATTGGAAGCATCTACCGAACCTTCAGCAGCCCCCGCTCCAACCAAGGTATGCAACTCGTCAACAAACAAAATGACACTGTCATTCTGGATGATTTCTTTCATGATGCCTTTGAGGCGGGCTTCAAACTGACCGCGATATTTTGTGCCTGCGATTAGAGAGCCTAAATCCAGCGAGACCACTCGTTTCTCAAAAAGAGTATCTGGCACTTCCCGTTCGGCAATAAGCTGAGCCAGTCCTTCAACGATCGCGGTTTTACCAACGCCCGGCTCACCAATCAATACCGGATTATTTTTGGTGCGACGGCTGAGAATCTGAATCACCCGTTCTATTTCCTTGGCCCGACCAATAACCGGGTCCAGCTTCCCGTCGATCGCCATTTTCGTCAAGTCACGGCTGAATTCATCCAGAGTCGGGGTCTTGCCCACTTCGCGGTTGCTCTCGGTGGGTTCCTTGAACATTTCCACGATTTTTTCCCGGACATCATCAAAGAACATACCGAAACTATTCAGAACCCGGCAAGCAACGCCCTCTTTCTCCTTCAAAAGACCCAGGAGAAGATGCTCAGTGCCAATATAATTATGATTCAGGGCTCGCGCTTCCTCTACCGCAAATTCTAAAACTTTCTTGGCGCGGGAGGTGAAAGGAATATCCCCAATGATCAGCGAGTTTGAACTACGAGGCAGGTTTTTTTCCAACTCCTTTTTCAATTGAGTCAGATCCACTCCGCTTTTTTGAACAATGGCAACAGCAATGCCCCCACCATCCTTGATAACACCCTGCAAAATATGTTCTGTGCCTAAATATTCGTGGCGGTAAAGTTCAGCTTCCTCGCGAGCAAGGATTATGACCCTTCGCGCCCTCTCTGTGAATCGCTTAAACATGATTCAATTTGCCTCAAAAATAGCGGATTTATAATCTGACAAGAGGCCCGCAGAAGTAAAACTGCAGAGCAACATCCCTTGTTTTATATTCGGGTTTACTTCCCTATTATCTTAACAAATGATGCCAATTATACAAAGGGTTTATTTCCCCCCGACTCTGACCACCCAAAGCCTTTTTTTTCAGAGGGTTACCCTGTCATCCCACAACCCGCCAGACAGGTAAATCCAGTCTGGCAATGGTTTTCTTATCGGCTGGAAATTAAAAGGACTTGAAACCTGATTTGAGCAGAAAGAAGATCGGACCAGCGGTGGAATACAATCTCCTATGAGAATGGGATCTTTGCGGGGGAGGCAGATAGCAATGACTTGTTAAGCCGCCCACACGTTTTGTCCGCCAACTGAACTTATTGCTCACTGGCAGCATGTGATATCTCCTTCACTTGTTTTACCCTTGCAGGGCACGAAATTTAATGAAGAGGGCATCACGCATTCCCCAAGGGGTGTGCCGAGTGGATCAACTGTATCCAGCATCCTTATGAAAACAGATCGCCGCCGCCGTCGTGCTGGGCGGATAAAACTCGTTCCCAGAGGTCAGGGTCACGCCAATATCCTCGGCCCCGAGAAGCTCCCAGATAACACGATTGTAAGTCAGGTCCGTTATGGCCGGGTAACCCGGACTGTAGCGCTGGCCCCGGTTGTCTTTTTTCGCCCCGATTCTCTGACGAAGCAGTTGGTGAATGTATTCCGCCAGGTCTTCAGCCACGCGGTCACTCAAACCCTGCAGGTATAATGCTGACTCACTGTCATGCTGCGCCTTGAACTCTTCAACGCCCGTTACGACCTTGTCGCCTGCGGTCGATATCTGCAATCCAATCACATCCCACTGCCCCGATGCTTTGCTGTGAAAATACTGTCCCACCGAAAAGACATCCTTTCTTCCTTTTCCAATGCAGACATCGAACCGGAGCCGAGCTAATTCTTTGTCCCGGTCTTTCGGATCATAAATAATGACCTCATCGCCATCCGATTGCGCCGGGAAAAGCCCAAACCGGGCCTTGGGAACGATCCATCCACTGTCTTCGGCTTTTTCTATCCAGGTTTTTTCCAAAGCCTGAAGTTGTTGCAGGGTCACTCCCTTATGAATCCAGCTTGATTTTTTGCCAAACTTCCAATTCAGGGAATACAAACTTTTTCTATCCATGCTTCCTGCAAGCTTATGCAACTTGAACTCGACCTTGTGAATTCCGTAACCGTCTGAAGGACTTTCATGATGCCTGAAGCTGATCTTTCTTCGCGGCAGGGTCTGTAAAAGCTCGTCTTTCTCCTCCTGAATTCCCTTGGCCTTTTGATATTCACGCAATAACTTTTCTTTATTTTCTTTCAGCAAGCCGGGACGTTGTTTGTTGTCCATGAGAAGTCCCATGGTGTTGACGCCATCCATTCCGCTACCGCAATAAAAAATATTATCCAGAATCGCACCGGTATCATCGCCACCATGCATGGCCACATACCCGGCGTGGCGGGCGTTCACAGGAGCACCCCCTAATAATAAAGGAATGGTGAATTTCTGTTCCAGCAACATTTTCGAAACGGTGATCATGTGATTGGAGGTTTGCACCAGCAATGCGCTCATGCCAATGGCATCGGCTTTTTCCTGTCTGGCCGTATCGATGAACCGGTCCAGCGGAACCTGCACACCCAGGTCGATCACCCGGTAACCGTAGTTTTCGAGCAACGTTTTTGCCAGATCTTTACCAATGCTATGCACATCCTGATAAACCGTGCCGATGACCACCACACCTTTATAGTCGATGGCCGCCCCTGGCTCGACACCACTTTGAAAACGCATGAAACTTTCCAAAAACTGCATGACATGACGCATCACATCAGCACTTTTCAATAAATGCGGCAGACTCACTTCACCGCGACCAAACGCATCGCCCAACTCGCGCATGGATATCATAAGATGACCACTGATAAAATTCAGCGGTTCATGTTTGTCAATAGCTTTGGCAACATCGACCACTATTTTGTCTTTATAAGGGAACTCCCCACCCTCTTTGTTTATGACCCCTTCTTCCTTTTGTTTGAATCCATCCTTGATTCTTTGACAAATACTCTCCTCCAGAGAAAGATCGTCGTAATCAATTTTTTTTACCTGAACACCGGTTTTTTTCGTCTGCGCAATCACCTCCAGCTCTTCAAACGCTGTCATGTCGCGATCAAGTATAACTTTTCGCGCCAACTCTACATCGCTTTCCGTCAGGCTTTCAAGCGGAACGTAATGATGTGGGTTCAATATGGCGCAGTCCAGCCCAGCCTTTCTGGCTTCATCCAAAAACACACTGGTCAAAACTTTTCGCATATAAGGCTTCGAAGCCAAGCCATTGGTCAGGTTGCCAACCCCGATACTTGTTTTTAAATCAGGATGAATGGCTTTGATCCGTGGCAGGCACTTCAAGGTTTCGGCACAGAAGTTCAAACCTTCCACCGATTCCGACCCGATGGGGTAAGCGTTGACATCAATCAGAAGCTGATCGGGAGTCACACCATGATTTTCTTTCGCCTGGCGGACGATTTCCGCCGCCAGCTCATATTTTTCATCCGCCGTCTGCCCCGGCCCTTCCGGCCCGTTCACCAGCGCAACATACACAGGATGATGCTGTTTCGTTTGCGACAACACCGCATCCAACTTACTGACTCCAGCTTGATACTCTTCAAGGCTGATGGAGTTTATGATCGGCCTACCGGGATAGGACTCAATCGCCGTCTGCAACGCCTCAACAGAAAAAGAATCGATGCACATGACACCTTTGAAATCACTGGTCAGTTCATAAATCGCCTGCGGTAAAACCTTTTCCGTTTCGACAATATTACTGTCCATACAAACATCAATGATTTCGATGCCCAGGTCTTTGACCTGCTCTTCAACAACTTCTTCCAAAACCGCCATCTGAATTCCGTCATCACGTTCCACCGCATCGCGAACTTTTTTACTGCCCCTCACATTCAGCCTCTCACCAATACGGATCAATGCCTCAGAACTGCCCAGAGCCACCGCCTCCTGCGGACCCGATACAAATACCTGTTTCTCCAGTTTCTTTCTATTCGGAACCACTCCTTTTAACCGGTTCGATAAAGCGCGAATGTGTTCCGGTGTCGTTCCACAACAGCCGCCAACAATCGACACGCCCAATTCTTTAACGAAACGTTCTACATAATCCGCCATTTCTTCCGGCTCGAGCTTGTAACAGGTCTTTCCATCTTCGGAGACCGGCTGACCGGCGTTGGGGATAATGGAGATTGGCAAAGCACAAACCTTGCTCAGTTTTTCCACGGTTTTTTCCATCAACTCCGGCCCCGTATTGCAGTTGATGCCGAACGCCGAAATACCCATGCCCTCCACCGCAACGAGAGCCGCATGAATATCTGTATTGAAGATTTGCATCCTGGAAAACCCATCCACCGTCACCTGAGCAATAATGGGAAGGCGTTTGCCAGCTTCCTCAAAAGCTTTGTTGGCACCGATCAGCGATGCTTTCAACTCAAGAATGTCCTGCTGGGTTTCAAACAAAAGAACATCCGCCCCACCTTCGATCAGTCCTCGCACCTGCTTGAAATTGTTGTCAACGATTTGATCCCAGGTCGCCTTATTGAGAGCCGCTTCGGTTTTGGACAAGACATAATTGGAGGGACCAATCGAACCGGCGATGAACAAAGGGCGGCCATCGTAGTCGGGCCCATTTTTATAGCTCTCGATGGCTTTTCTGGCAACCCGGCAACCCTCTACATTCAAGTGATGAGTGATGGCTGAGTAATCCGATTTTTTCAAGTCAAGTTCCTGCGGTATCGCCTTGATGTCTGCCAGATCGATTTGTGTAAAGTCGAATTCTTTCAACCGCAACGGTGAAGCACCAAAAGTATTGGTCTCAATCAGGTTGGCCCCTGCCTGCAAATATTTCAGGTGGATGCCTTCCAAATCATCGGGGCGGGAAAAAATCAACAGATCCGTCAGCATTTTAAAAGCAGCACCCCCAAAGGCGGCATCATCGAGCTCCAGGTTCTGCACCATGGTTCCCATTGCTCCATCCAGCACAAGTACCTGATTTCCTAATGCATCTTCAAATTTCAAAGCTATTTCTCACCTCAATGTTCAGATTAGTTTTCCCTGACTAAACTAACGGGAAGTATTCAGCAGAATAATATTATATACCGGTTTCAATATTGTGTTAAAGCTCGTGACAATAACGCACTCATGTCATTGCAATCAAATTTTTATACTGCAGATTCTTTCGGTTCATCGTTTGACTTGACACCAAAAACCCTTTCCATAAATGACGGGCGGTCTTTGGCGCAGCGAAAGCCCACATCCTTTTTCCGAGCCAATGGACTGAGATGCTCACGGTAAGAGGCTCGAGCTTTGAGCCCAACGACTTTTAAAAAATCCTTTTGACTGAAATGCCCCACTCCCATATAGGACAAACCCCGCACCACGATCTGCTTCTTTGCATAGGCCGGGGTTTTAAACGTGCTGTCAGGGTAAGGCTGATAATATTCCCAAACCCATTCCCAGGCGTTACCGACCATATCCTCCACTCCATAAGGGCTGGCGGATTTGGGGAAACTGCCTACCGCTTTCAATCCCTGGCCTGTTTTCGTTCTCGGAGAAAGACTGAGGTTGGCGATGCCTGGTATAAAATCATCGCCCCAGGGGTAGATGAACCCGGCCCGTCCCCTTGCGGCTTTTTCCCACTCCAACTCATTGGGCAATCGCTTGCCAGCCCATTTTGCGTAAGCGTTGGCATCAAAATAACTCACCTCCGTCACCGGCAGATGATCCATCCCTTCGGGAAACTTTTGGCCCTTCCAGTAACGTGGCGGTTTGTGGTCGGTGGCCTGACAAAAAATAAAATATTGCAGATTGGTCACCTCAAACCGGTCAATATAATAATCGGGGATGTCGGTTCGCCGCTCCGGCGACTCATCAGCAAACCAGGGTTTGTTGAGCCCTAAAGAAAGCGCGTGGTTTTCCTCATCAATCTGATTAGTTCCAATGGTAAACTCTCCCGAAGGAATTAAAACCATGCCGTGAGGAATTTTTTCCAGACAACCGGAAAGAATGAAAACTAAAAACAGGGTTGTATAACGTAATTTTGATTGGATCAATTGCATGAAATTTTCTAATGTTTCCGAAATCCCGTTAACAGACATTGACGAAGAAAACCGATTGACCGATTTTTCAATGGACGGTTGCCCGGAAAAATTAACCGACTCGGTCAAAGTGATCGGCATCCGGAACCCTATTTCCATCTGCCCCTCCGAAAATGGTTATGCCATAGTCAGTGGGCACAAACGTTTTCAGGCGACACCCCGAGCCGGATTAACCCAAATTCCCGCCTTCATTGTTGCCGAACTGGATGATGCCACCCGGCTGGTCATCAACCTGAATGAAAACTTCGGGCACCGGCAATACAGCGATATCGAGAAAGGCGGCATTCTCAACAAATTCATTCAAGCCGGAGTTTCTAATGAAACCATTATCGCAGAGTATATGCCTTTACTGGAACTTGAGCGCAGTAAAAAAATGTTTCAGGACTTGTCTGACGTTAAATTATTAAGCCACAAGATGCAAATCTTGCTGCACCGTGCCGGGGTTCCGGTTAAAACCTTCAAGACATTTTACAAGTGGAACAGTCTGGCCGAGGCAGAGAACCTGTTTTCGATCTTGAAACCGGGAGTCAACAAATGGCGCGACCTGCTGGAACTGGTCGATGAAGTTGCTGCAAGAGAAAACACCACACAAGGAGATATTTTATCCCGCGAGGAGTTTCAGAAAGTTTTGACCGCATCCGAATTGCCGGCTCCACAACGATATGACCAGATCCATAAAACGCTTCACAGCCTGCGCTACCCGGTTCTGTCAGACATGAGAAAACAGGTCGCCCGCACTCTCGATGAAATGGAACTGGACGACAAGACCAAACTCCGATACCAGGATACGTTCGAGAGCAACGAATTGAAACTGGAACTGAAATTCCAGAGCGAAAAAGAATTATCGCAACAAGTAGAAAAAATATTCAAAGCCCTGCAAAGTGGGTCTGTGGAAAAGTTGGTAAAGGTGTTTCGGGATATAGGCTAAGAAAACCTTTTTTAGCCACAGACACACACAGATGGACAGAGATAATGATCTTCCCCCTGACAAGGGGGACTGAGGGGGTTGCTGAATGGCACCTTTTAAATAGATAATTGCTAAGGTATTTTCGAAATGGAAAACCGGATTGGAAAATTGGCAGAATACGCAGGTTACTTACTTAACGATTTGGAGCTTTTTAAAGAAACGTCGCTAATTATTGATAAAAATACCCGTTTCAAGGAAATGGATTTAACTGCCCTTGATTGGATGCATGAATCTGCGAAAGGGCATTTGGTTATCAGCTTCGGACGTTTTTGTGACACAAGCAAAGGGAATAATGGTCTGGTCAAATTTTTGGAGGAACTAAAGAAACCAAAACATAAAAGCTATAGATCACAATCTGGATTCATAAACAGATGGAAAAAAAATAAAGCGTTTTTTGATGAATAGGAAGCAAAAGAATGTTTTTATAATTTAGCTGGTCAAGGGGTAGATTTTTTCCCTCTTAAAAAAATTGATAGCGATATTCGAAAATTGACGGTGGGTAATACATGCAAAAAAATTCTTCACTTAAGAAATAACTTTGTTGCCCATTTCGGGGGAAAGGAGGGTGACTCTCCTACTTATAAAGAATTATCAAAGGGTTTCCAAATTATCGAAAAAATAGTCCAAAGATATTATTTATTAATTACCTGCTGCGAGTTCAGGGAAATAAAACCACCTTTACAAGGATATTGGGAGGAAGTTTTCACCATCCCTTGGATTGAAAAAGAATTAGATGAGGAATAGCAAAAAAGACATGGTTCTAATCTCCTGAAGTCTCAAAAATTTAAACCTCATATTCCCTCCTTTGCAAGAATCTAGGTTGCTTCGCTACGCTCGTAATGACAAAACCCCTGAATGCAAATCACCCCAGCCCCTCTTTGTGAAAGAGGGGTTCATTAATCAACCCCCTCAATCCCCCTTGTCAGGGGGAATTATTAAAGTATTGCGCTAGAGCATTCAGTCTGCCTTGCGGGTAATGCAGTACTAGCCCCACGCCTAGTGGTAGTTTTTGCTGGGGGTGATGACTTTTTTGAAATCATCAGGAGACATTTTATATTTTTTGTAGAGGGCGTTGAGGGATTCGCGGGATCGGGCGGCTTCTTTCAGCATTTTATTATCCAATAAGAGTCTCTGCGCGATGATGGCATTGGTGATTGCTTTCCCGCCATTCAAGGTTTCGTCATAAGCTTTGCTGAGTTGTTCATAGCCTGCAATATGCACGGGGTTAAAATAAACCACTTCCCGCAACAGATCGATTTTCTCTCCTGGTTTTTCTTCGCCGGTCAAAAAGGTACTGAGCTGATAAATGTTCTCGGCCAGAGTATCGTTGACCAATTCGTTATCCGGACTCACTTCCACCGCTTTGCGTAACGGCTCTTCTGCCGGTTTGTAGCGTTTGAGTTTCATCAGGGACACGCCAAGCCTGAAATAACCTTCGGCGGCGTATTTGGGGCTCTGCTTGATCGACTTGCGTAGCGGTTCCACTGCATCTTTATACTTTTTTAATTTGAAATAGAGCATCCCCAACCTCAGGTTGGGCATGGCAGCAGAAGGATCTACCGCGATTGATTCTTTATAATGCTTGATGGCTTTTTTAATGTCTTTCAGCTTGGTGTACACTTCGCCAAACCGGTAATGCGCTTCTACAGTCAGGTTCTTGTCGAGCTTCAGGGCTTCTTTAATTTTCGCCAGGGCATCTTTATAACGTCCCCACTCTGTGTAGCAGATTCCCATCGAAAGATGGGCGGGACCAAAGTCGGGAATGATTTTTATTGCCGCCTGAAAATGGTGTTCGGCCTGCTTCTGGTTCTTGATCCTGCCAAATGCGGTGGACAGATTACTGTGCGCCTGACAAAGAGCTTTTTTGACCAACTGGCTTTCCGGGTCAAGGCGGAGGGCCTCCTCAAGGTTTTCCAGTGCGGCCTCTTCGCGGCCCATTTCCATTTGTGACCGCCCCAACTGCAAACGTCCGCTTTTATGATCCGGAAAATGTTTGACCAGTTCACGCAAAGGGGGGATGGCATCGCCATAGCGATGCATTTCCATATACACCTCTCCCAGATTGTAAAGGGCCTTAATATCCTTCGGGTTTTTCTGGATCGTTCCCTTGAGTATTTCTGCAAGTATCTTGAGTTCAGATGGAGAACGTACGGGCACCTCTTCGGCAGCAGGGCTTTTCTCACCTTTCCTCACGAGTTCGGCAACGAACTGGGAAAATAACTCTTTTAAACGGGAAAACAGTTTGTTCATGGAAGGAAGAATAGCACGCTATTTGCCTCCCGCACCAGCGGGTTAACGGCGGAATTTTTTAACGAGATCTTTCACCGTTCCGATCACCCGCTCAACATCAGCGGATGACATTTTCGGATACAAGGGAAGACTGATGACGCGCTCAGAATAGTTCGACGCAATCGGAAAATCCTGAGGCTTGGTATTGAAGTTTTTCACATAATAAGGTTGCAGGTGCAAGGCCACATAATGCACAGCCACGCCGATACCAGCAGACTGAATAGCCTCCAGAAACCCATCGCGGTCTGTGGTCAAACATTCCAGATGGAGAGCAATTATATATATGTGATGAGCGGGGGTGGCATAGTCTCTTACGGTCAGAGTTTCCAGTTCCGGCACATCGGCAAAAGCGTTGTCATACATCGACACATATTTTTTGCGCAATGTCATGAACCGTTCAATCTTTTTAATCTGGTGCAGTCCGAGCGAAGCGTTGAGGTCGGTCATATTGCATTTATAGCCGGCCAGGGTTTGCTCCCAGTGGGCAAACCCGCTTTTGCCAAAACGTTTCCAGGCATCGTGGCTGATCCCCTGTAACCGCATGATGCGAAGGGTCTCGGCTAAGGCATCGTCATTGGTGACCAGCATACCGCCTTCGCCAGTGGTGATATTTTTATTGGCGTAAAAACTAAACGCCGTGGCATTTCCCATATTACCAATTTTCTGGCCTTTGTATTCAGACTCCAGCGCATGCGCCGCATCTTCGATAATAACCAGTTTGTGCTGGTCTGCCAGTTCCTGAATCGGGGTCATATCACAAGGATGGCCGGCGAAATGAACAGGAATGATGGCGCGGGTGCGCGGAGTGATTTTGGCTGCTATTTTTTGAGGATCAATGGTGAGTGTGCCCGTTTCGATATCAGCAAAAACCGGCTTCAACCTCTGCAGAAGAATCGCATTAGCCGTGGCGGGAAACGTCATCGGGGTGGTGATCACCTCGTCCCCTTCGGCAAAGTTTTGCAGTGCAAGCGCCAGGTTCAACCCTGCCGTGCAGGAGTTCAAGGCCACGGCATGCTTGCAACCTATATAGTCTTTGAAAGCTTCTTCAAATCTTCGGGTTTTGGGGCCTGTGGTCAACCAGCCGGAGTTCAGGGTATCCTCCATTTCCCGGTGCTCTTCTTCCTCCAGCCAGGACTTATGAAACGGCAGATCAACACTCATTGAGAATTAATTTTTCCCATTCAGGGCATGACGTTCAGGATCAGGCTCTGCCAGCAAACTGGCCGAATCAATCTGGACATATTCCATCTTTTGCCATGCATCATTATTATTAGGAATAAAATATAAGGTTTTCCTTGAACCACTTATCGAAGAGTTATCGACCAATACCGTTATCACCCATTTTCCATCTACCTTTTCCCAATAATCAATATGAGGGCGGTTCATGTCGAACGAAATATTTCCCCTGACCAATACCGGGTTTAGCCGTTCGGTGCCTTCAAGCATGATTTCCGTCATCGCGTATTTCCCATCCTCGCTGATAGATATCCGCTCAAGAGAATAACTTTTGACGGTAATAAAAGGATTCACGAACCATTTGTATCGACTGGGACGGGGGAAACCGAGGGCATCCCTTTTGCTCGGATTTTTTTTAATGTAGTCCATTGGCGGAAGCATGCCGCCCGAAATATGGGCCTGCCCTCCTTCTCTATATTCTGATATCAGTCGGCCTTCAAAATATAGAAACTCCTCCAACGAAATTTTTTCTTTATAAACAGGGTGCTGATATTGATATGTCCCCTTTAAATCATTATTCAGACGTTTTTTAAAATAATCGTCTTCCAGCTTTGCCAGCGTTTTAGCCTCTTTTAAAACATCGTCAGTTACCTGGCCCCAACTTTTTTCGGAGGCAACAACCAGCAAAAACACTGCGCTCAAAAGATAACTCGTTATTTTTGAAATACCACGCATTCTTTCAATCCTCCTGAGTTATGCCGGTTTTCTGAAACCGCATCTTTAATAGAACATTATACAGACGTCTTATCGGCAAAACCTGAAATTTAGTTTAGCTGCCCACTCGGCGTACCTTCGGGGCATGAAACAAGCGAAGGGGATATCACATACACCTTCGGGGCATGCGTGATGCCCTCTTCATTAAATTTTGTGCCCTGCAAGGGTAAAACAAGCGAAGGGAATATCACATGCCGCCAATGAGCCATGATTTTATTAGCCGAGAAAAGGTTTTTCTCGGCTAAACAGAGGTCTTGCTGCTTTGTATTCCTGCTGTCCCGCAGGAGTATAGCAGTGAATAATTCCAAATAACTTTTTTTTAGATTTTGCCAACATGATTCCTGAACTCAACGATCTTTTTGCGCTGTTTCCAGATTTGCGATTAACCGTAGCCGATAAAGCGCTGTGTAAAAAATTTCATTACGGCGAGCCTCAACTTGTCAGTTGCTCCGATAATTTCGAGGGGGAGCAGGAAGAGGAAATTTTAGTCCTTTATGAAAAAGACCGGCCCTTGGGTATGGTGACAACGGTGATTCGCGAGAACATCAACAAACCTGCGTATCCTAAAAACTATGCCCGGCTAGACTTGGTCATCGTAGATAAAAAATACCGCAATATTGGAGTTGCCCGTCTGCTCATCGTCTGCTCTCTGCTCAAGATTATGAAAAACCAGGGGCATCAGATCTATTCGATCAGTTGCCTTGCTGGTCATAAGACGGTCGCAAAATTTATGAAGGAATTACACTTTCAGGAGCATCACCAAAAAGAAAAAAATTTCTGGCAAGGGATATTGAACTTGGAAGAAAATAGCCTGGAATCTTTAATAGGTCTATATCGAGAAAAAGCGGAAAAATGCCTACACTGGACGGGGTACCAGATGGAGAGAAAAAATAAGATCGCTCAGCATGATTCAATGTAATTAATGCCCTCTGCCTTTCCCGGTTCTCGGGAAGGTTATTCCTAAAAAACTTTTCCAAGAGAACCTACTTTTCTCAACCATGCAGATAAAATGTTAATAAGTTGCTATTTTTGTTACTTTTTTGATACACAGTGTGTTAAGATTAATTATCCTTGTAAATATTAGTGGGGGTTCTAACGGATTAAAAGATTGATCCTTACGGGCCAAATCAGTGGGGCTCTATATTTTGGCATAGAGTATGCAAAAACTGAGTCTATCAAATGGAAAATAAATTTCATTTCAGTGGAGGGAGATGAAGCAATGACCATGTCTGCGAAGAAATTTTTACTTCTGGTTGGGTACTACACCGTCCTCATTGCGGCGATGGTTATGTTCGCAAACCAGCCTATTTTTTCCTAGGAATTTTTCCTACGGAAATCGTAACGAGGGGAGTTCAGCTCAATCTCGTGGAAAGGGCTTGGCATAGGCCGTCAAACTGAGACCACTCTTTGTCAGCCAGACAAAGCCCTTGTTAGCGCAACCCAGCCCCACGCCCCTTGACAGGGGAGGTAAAAGGGTGCGTTAAGCTAAACATCACATAAATTAGTAAAGCTATTGCCCATTGAGTTCAGCGTCACGCTGAAGGGCCGAAGATGGGGAATTTTTTTTCAAGGAAATAAGGGTCACCACCCGCCTCTCTTGCCTGAAGTTCATCAGAAAAGAAAACTTTCATAATATCCTGGGGTCGTTTGAATTCCGGCAGGCTACTTTTTTTAGAGCCCGTTGCTTCTGTGTTTAAGGAAGCTCTAATGATTTGCAGTTCGATCAGTAGTTTAGCGAAGTCTCCACCGGCCACGGCATCGGCCTGCCTTTTCTGCGCTGAGGTGAGGTCATTGAGGCAAGAGCATGTCTGATTCACAGGTTCCATACTTGTAGTGACGGCTCAAACCGGAAAATCTTAACTCCAAAAATCACACAAAAATAGAACTCATTGATTTTATGTTCGCTAGTAGTGTTCGTGGGTGACAATACTTCTTGTGAAATCTATCTATGTTTATAGAATGGGCAGGGGGTTTCGGTTATCATTTTGAGAACTACCTGAAAATACTCTAAGATACCCACCACAATGTCTCAAACTTTTTTATCACAGGCGTACTGATGAAAAAAACACTAGCTTTGCTGAAACAGAACGTCTGGATAATAGGTGTTCTTCTGGGAATGATCTGTTGGATTGTTGACGGGGTGGTTGATTTTCTGTTTTTTAGTCAGGCGTCCCTGATTGAAAACCTTTTTTTTCTTACGCCTGTTGAAATCTGGATGCGATCATTTAAATTTTTAATTTTAGTGATTTTTGGATTGATCGTTCATTTTGGTTGGCGAAGACAAATTAAAATTCAGGAAGAGTTGGAATTAAGCCAGGAGCAGGGCAAGCGGCTTTTGCACCAGTTTCGTGCCATTCTGGATGGGACCAGCCAACATACCGGAGAAAACTTTTTCCCCTCTATGGTCCAGCAACTCGCCGCGACATTGAAAGTTCGTTATGCTTTTATAGGAATTCTGGTTGATAAGGATACAAGAATTCAAAGCCGGGCCTTTGTTGAAAACGAAAAACTCTTGGAGAGCATTAGTTATGATATTAAAGGAGGCCCCTGTGAAAATGTTTTGAATAGAGCGCAAAGTATTTATCCCAAGGATCTTCAGAAAATATTTCCAAAAGATCTTTATTTTAAAGAAAACAATATTGAAAGTTATCTCGGGTGCCCGCTGACGGATACGGATGGCTCGCCCATTGGAATCATGTCGGTAATGGATACCAAACCCTTTGATGAAGAAGAAACAGAAAATATTCAATCGATTCTTAAGTCTTTCGCCGCAAGGGTGGAAGCGGAAATGAGGCGGATCAGTATAGAAGAGAAAGCGGAACATTACGCAAGCGAGCTGGAACGGAGCAATCAGGACCTGAAGGAATTCGCCTATATAGCTTCCCACGACTTGAAAGAGCCTCTCCGGAAAATTATGATTTTTGGAGAAATGTTTGAGAAAAAAATGGAACCGCTTGATGCAGAACCAAAAGATTTGCTCATGCGCATGATTAACGGGGCAAATCGGATGAATGACTTGATCGATGATCTTCTCCAGTTGTCTCGCATTCAGACCCGAGCCTCGGGTTTGGTCAAATCTGATCTGAATCAAATAGTGAAAATAACGCTGGAAGAACTGGGGGTTTCTGTTTTAGAAACACAAGCGAAGATAAAAATCGAAGAGTTACCCACTCTGAAGGTTGACAAGATACATATTCGCCAGTTGTTTCTGAATTTGATCAGTAACTCGGTGAAATACAAAAATCCGGATCGGCCCCTGGAAATCACTATCCATGCTTTAAAAACAGAGCAGAATATTTGGGAAATTTCAGTGACCGACAATGGAATTGGTTTTGAGGAAAAGTATGCGAAGAAAATATTCAAACCCTTTGAGCGGTTGCACAACAGGGAGACTTATGGTGGCACCGGGATGGGGCTTGCCATTTGCAGGAAAATCGTGGAACGCCATGGTGGCACCATCACAGCTAAAAGCTCCCTGGGAAATGGCACAACCATCACCTTCACCCTTCCGGAAGAGTGAAGCCTTATCACCTCCTATTGAATAGAAAAAATATTGCGATAGTCTGACCTACTGTGATTGAGGGCTCTCCGTCTGGGGGAGGGTTCTATATTCACTGCCCGGCATAGGGGCTTGTGATTCCATTTTTTCGTGGGCGTGTAAATGACTGTCTTCTGGAAACCCAAATTCATCAGGACCAATGGTATGTGAATATCCATGCATCTGCATTAAAAATAAAAAGGCCCCTGCAACAATAAGCCCATTATTGGAGACGGCATTTATTTGCAGGAAGGACTTCGTATGTCGCCATTTAAATAGCAAGGCAACCATTAAACACAGGGCGACAATTTGTCCTAACTCAATTCCCAGGTTAAAGGATAGTATTCGCAATACAATCCCTTCTTCTCCCAAGGGCAGTTGTTGAAGTCTTGTGGATAATCCTAATCCGTGAATCAGTCCAAATATAAATACAGCCCAAATCAAATCGGGTGATTTTTCAAAGAATTTACGGAACCCGCCAATATTTTCATAGCCGATGTAGCAAACGCTCAAGGCAATCACAGCATCAATTAAAAAATAGTTAACGGTAACCCCCATCAAGGTTGCTGTGATAAGGGTTATGCTGTGTCCTATTGTAAAGGCGGTTATGGTTTTGACCACATCCATGAAGGTGGTGAGAAAAAAGACAATCCCAAAAACAAATAAAAGATGGTCGTAACCAGTCAGCATATGAGTCGCACCAATCTTCAAAAATTGAAGGTTCCCCCCTTCTAGAATAGTTTGCTTTTCCGCTTCAGACATCCCATGAGCATAAACAAATGAGGATACAAATAAAGCAGTGAATAGTGTTTGGAGTACAAGAATTTTTTTCATAAGTATTGTTTTCAATAAATTAATGTTTTAAAAGCCTATTATGATTTGTTGGGGATCGGGGATTTGGTCATCGCAGACAATACTCTCAAGCATGAGGGGGCAGACCTTCAATCCGTATGCGTCACAAAACCCCTTAGTAAACCAGACTCAATGAATTCTTCGAACTCTTTCACTAAATTCGCTACGAGTCAGAATGGGATGTTTTAATTTGGCGGAGGGTGGCAGGTCAATCATATGCAACAATAACGCAATTTCGTCCCCTGAGTTTTGCATTATAGAGTGCCTCATCAGCACTCTGAAGTAGTTTTGCGTGAGACGAATCTGAGCTGGGAACAATACTGGCAACACCCAGGCTCACCGTTATAAAAGGACTGATACTGCTTAGTTTATGTTCAATCTCCAGAGCCACGATTAGAGCTCGAATTTTTTCGGCCATGTGGGTTGCATCTTTCAGTTCAATATTTGGTAAAATGACCACAAACTCTTCCCCGCCATAACGGGCGACTATATCTACGGATCGCCGCAAAGCGTCAGAAATTGCATCCGCCACCTTTATTAAGCATTCATCACCAGCCTGGTGCCCATAAGTGTCGTTGTATTTTTTAAAATAGTCAATGTCCAGCATGATTAACGATAGAGGTGATTTTTCCCGCTTTGTTCGTTTCCATTCTACAGCTAGAATTTCGTCGAAATAACGACGATTGTGTATACCGGTCAACCCATCGTTAATCGCAAGATCACTCAGATATTCCTCAACATTTTCGTAATAGCTGAAAAAATGCACAGCAGATAATAAGCCTACATATTCTCCCTTTTCTGTGACTGCAAGGTTGCGGATTCCCCACCTGCGCATTCTTTTATTTGCTTCCGTCATAATCGCTGATCCCTCAATTGTTTTGACAGGAGCCGACATGATGGAATTGATTGTTGTGTTATTTACCGAATATTCTTTTGCTGCAACTTTGCGGGTGAAGTCTGCATCTGTGACTACACCGATGTAGTCAAGAGACTTATTTTTTATCAGTACCACAGAAAGTTTATTTGAACTCATAAAATCTGCAACTTCCTTAAGTGTTGAGTCCTCGGCAACAGAAAGGATGGGAGAAGTCATGTAGTCCCTGACTTTTCCGCCGGATATGATTTTTTTCTTATAATCCATTTCGAGCCGCTAAATTTATGAGTGCCAGTCAATATACCTATTGCGAAACTTTACTGCTCAACGGAGAGGTGAAAATATTTTGGAAGTAGTTTTCTTTAAGGACCTGAAAACTCTAACCGCAGTAATTCGAAATTCTAGCATTTATTGGTGTTTCCGCAAATTAACATTATTTTATAGGAATGCTCAAATAAAAAACTGTGATTAAACAGGCCCCGTTGTCATTGACTTAACGTCAAACAAGCGAGATCACCACCATTAAATTACAATCTTGAAAAGAACCTGAAATTAACCGAGAATGCCATATTGATGTCTGGCAGGATGCTGAGAGGTGCCGAAGTATTCAGAAAGACATGCCTATTGAGTTTTTCAGCACCCTGCTAGTGCGGGACGTTTTTTTATTCCGTGAATAATATCGAATCTGATCAGGTTTTGAAAAATGAGTTTGCTGACCGCCAGACCGTCTTCTTCTGTATTCGTTGTGGAAGATCCCTGTTTTCTTAATGTCGATGAACGCCCGGATTGGCAAGGACAATTTGACAACAGCCAGCCTATAAAGCTTGAAATTGGTTTTGGAATGGGAGATTTTCTCATTGAAATGGCGACACGGGAACCTCATAGCAATTTTATTGGAATAGATTTTTCTCAAGATGGCATTAGAAAATTACTCGCCCGGATTAAAAATCTTAGCTTAAAAAATATTCGTGTTGTATATGGAGATGTCCGGGAAAAAATCCCTCTCCTTTTCCATGATGATGAATTGGACACGGTCTATGTAAATTTTCCTGACCCCTGGCCAAGGAGGAGGCATTTCAAACGCAGGCTGATTAAACCCAAACTGGTCAAGTTGGTGGCGCAAAAACTGGCACCAGAAGGTTGTGTGTATCTGGCTACCGACAGCGAACCTTATGCACGGGAAATCAGCGAGTATTTTAACGCCGAGCCTTTGCTACAAAATAGAACACGGGAGTTCGGTTTTCTACAGACTCGTAACAATTTGCCGAAAACAAAATACGAAAAAAGTTTTATCTACGCCGGTGACAAAATCCATTATCTGGAATATTCCCGGTTAGCCGTAGAGGGGCAAGTCGAGCAGGACGTGTCATCGACAAAACAGGAAGCGGAAACCTCAAGCCATGATGAACGGGTGACAAAAGCTTTTAAGGATGCCGAAGCCAACGCAAAGGATGCCTGTGACCTCAAGCAGGTTGGTGACCATCTGGCCTATGCAGGAGACAGGCAATGGGCCGAAAAGGTTTATAAGAAAGCGGAAGATAAAGCCGAGGACTGTTTGGACTTTAATTGGCTTGCCTACAGTGTTTCCGAAGCACTCGGCGATAAAAAATGGGCGAAGAAATTATACATTAAAGCCGAAGACAGGGCCGAAAGCAGCCTCGACTTGAACTGGCTGGCCTATAGCGTTACTGAAATTCTGGGCGATAAAGAATGGGCGAAGAAATTATATAATAAAGCCGAAGACAACCCGCAAAACGTGCGCGAACTCTGTGATCTTGCTGACAGCATTTCCGAAACATTCGGGGACAACGACTGGCAAATAAAAGTTTATAAAAAAGCCGAGGGCATGGCGAAAGAACACTCCGATTTTTATGAACTTGCCGACAGCATCTGCGTAAAGCTGGGTGACAAAAAATGGGCCAGAGAATTATACGCGAAGGCTGAGGAGACAGCTCAGGATAGTAGCGATCTTAATAGTCTGGTCGAGAGTCTTGTCGAAAAGTTGGGTGACAAAAAGTGGGCTGAAAATGTTTTTAAGAAAGCCGAGGCGCTGGCGCAGGACAGCACCGATTTTTGTTGTCTGGCCGACAGCATCTGCGAAAAGCTGGGTGATAAAGAATGGGCAAAGAAGTTGTATAAAAAGGCAGAGGAAAAAGCCGAAGGAAATTTTGAGTTCCGCTGGCTGGCCGACAGCCTGTTCGAAAAACTGGGCGACAAAAACTGGGCAGAGCAGATTTTCAGTAAATCAGGTTGAAGTGTTTTTCTAGCGGTTGTTTAAGCACATTCTTCTATGCAGGCTTCCAGGTCCTTGCCAATGATTTCCGTGATTTCATTTTTCAAGGTTTCGCTTAATTCATTAATTCCGTCTTCATCGCAATTTTCGATTCTCCATTCATAACCTTCGAATAGATTTTTTTCGGCGCATATTTTTTTAACTTCGGCGATAGCCTCTTCCTTTGTAGCAGACTTTAATGGAGCTTCCAGATTGGTATTAACCGAAATATGCCCGATATTTAAATCATAATGAGCCGTGAACCCATCCCAGAAGATATTTTCATCTGTTTCATCCTGTTCGAGTCGTTCTATGATGTTGCCGGTCAATTTATCGTCAAAGGTGTTGATTCCGCCATGCTCACATCCTTCAATTTTCCAGTCATAATCCTCGAATAATTTCTTTTTATCTATCATTCTTTCAACTTCTTTGTTGGCCTCTTCTTTAGTGGTTCTGGATTTCAACTGCACCTCCAGATTTGTGTGCACATAAATATTGCGAACTTTTAATTTCAAACTACTCATTACTAATCCTCAGTTCCAGCCAAAAGGTTTTATAAGTATTTAATTCAATATCCGGTCTTCTAGGGTTTAGAGTTCAAAAAAAAGATAAGGATTTAATATTCTGATCGATTTTTGAATAAATATTGGAACAGGTAAAATGTAAGGATTGAGTGGTCTATCCGATTTCATTTAAAATGATCAATGGCAAAACTTAAGGAGAAGGCTATGTCGCGCATTCAGGTGGTGGAAGAAGAAAATGCTGAAGGAAAGGTCAAGGCTGTATACGACCAACTGCGGTCGGGGTTTGGTAAGGTTGCCGGTGTTATGAAAGCACTCAGTCCGTGGCCGGATGTGCTGGAGTTGTACGCAACCCGGGTCGGAATGATCATGTTCTCTGAAACCCAGTTAACGCGAGCGGTGAAAGAGATGATTGCTTCTCTGGTATCCAAAGTCAATGAATGTGATTATTGCCTGACCTACCACAAAAATTTTATGGTGGATGCAGGCATTTCATCGCCTGAGGCCGAGGCTGTTGTCGCGGATTATCAAACGGCGCCGATCACCGATGCCGAGAAAAAACTTTTGGCCTATGTGGAAAAGGTGACACGGCATGCCTACAAAACCACCGATGCTGATATCGAAGGCCTTAAAGAATGCGGTTGGTCGGAAAGGCAGATACTCGAAGCGACTCTTGTTGTGGGGTTATTCAGCGATATCAATCGCTGGGTCGATGCATTAGGGTTTCGTTACGAAGACGATTAAACCAGGCCACGCCCGGTGACTAGTAAAAAAGCTTAGCGACAAAAACAATGCCTACCGCAACGTGGATGAGTGGGAAAAACTCTCAGCGATTAATTTCAGGTTACAAAAGTCTTTCTATCCCTTCTTTAACAGCTCGGTAAACAGTTTGGCCGATCAGTTCCCCAATTTGGGTATGCATGCCGCAAAAATCTTGTTTCAATTCGCCGGATGAGGCCAGAACAATGCAGTCGGTGCCTGTTCCGGTCGCGGGGGTTCCAGATTTGCGGCTTTTCACGCCCATCTCCATTAAAGCGCGGGTTTTGGCCATAGTGGCAACCTGAATTGCTTCCAGTTGTCCAGAGAGGTTCGGCAGGGCATTGGTAGCAAGAATAATATTGATGGTTCCGTGTGGGTCAGGCTCACATGTGTTTTCAACATCCGCTTCTTCACCCACTGTGCGGGCATTGTCAAGGCCGGTGGTGGCAACCACCTGCACCCATTGGGAACGGGATTGTAAATAATGGGTAGTGTATTTTTCTACTTCGGCGGCGGTTAGCATGCCCACTGCATTTTTGGGTAGGTCGAGATTTTCCTGCAGGGTATGAAAAATTTCGGAGAACTTTTTTCCCCTGTTTCTGGAAAGCTGGTGGTTGAAGATGCATCGGGTTTCGGTTTGTCCGGGGTTAAACGGTGCCCAACTCAAGACCTGGAATGTTCCAGGTAAATGCACCACCAGGGTTTTTTCGTGCAACACAATTTTTATCCGGGACATCTAAGGAAGAACCTTGGCGACAAAAACAATGCCCACAGCAACAGGGGTGATGTAGCGGATGAGAAACTCCCAGCACTGGGCCCAAGGGAAGCCAAATTCGTTTTTTTGTTTTTCGATCTCTTCATGCGCGTTGTTAGTGCCCCAGATCCAGCCGACGAAAACGGCCGTCAACATTCCTCCCAACGGCAGGAAATAATTGGAAGCGATGTTATCGATATGGTCGAAAAAGTTCATGCCGAATAGTTTTACGTCTGCCATGACCCCGAATGACAATCCACTGGGAATGCCAAACGCAAAAATTGCGGCACCGACAACCAGTACGGCTTTTTTCCGTTGCCACCCACGTTGATCGATGAAGTAGGCCACCACCACTTCCAGCAGGGAAATCCCCGAGGTGATGGCGGCAATGGCCAGCAGAACGAAAAAGATAACGGCTACGCCATGACCCAGCGGCATGCTGGCAAACACGGTGGGCAGAACGCTGAATACCAGCCCTGGGCCTTCGGTGGGCTCGAGCCCCATCGCGAACACCGCCGGGAAAATGACCATGCCGACCAAAAGCGCGATGAGTGTGTCGAAAATCACCACGTAAACGGTGGAAGAGAGCAGGTTTTCTTTTTCCGACAGGTAACTGCCGTAAGTGATCATGCACCCCATCCCCAGACTGAGTGAAAAGAAGGCCTGCCCGAGGGCAATCAACACCACGTTGGCGTTGATCTTGCTGAAATCAGGTGTTAAATAAAAATCCACACCTTCCATGGCCCCATCGAGAGTGAGGGAGCGCAACATCAGTAGAAACAGGATGACGACCAGAGTCGGCATGAGAATATCGCAGGCCCTTTCAATGCCTCCGTGCACACCTTTTAAGACGATGGCGATGCAGGTGCCCATGAACAGAGCGTGATAAAAAAGAACTTCTCCGGTATTTCCTATAAAGTTTCCAAAAAATTCCCCGGCTTCTTTGGGGGAAGTAAAGCCCAGAACCGAACCGGTGATGGATTTTACGACATAAGCAAAAGTCCACCCGCCCACGACACCGTAAAAGGAAAGAATGAAAAACCCGGCTAGTACGCCCATATAACCGATGCCGGTCCAAAGCGAATTGGGTTGTAGTTGGTCGATCGCGCCGACTGGATTGCGGTTGGTTTTCCGGCCCAGGGTGAACTCGGCCAGCATGATGGGGGTGCCGATGACGAAGATGCAAATCAGGTAAATGAGCACAAATGCCCCGCCGCCATTTTGTCCTACAATATAAGGAAACTTCCAGATATTGCCAAGACCCACAGCGGAACCTGAAGCAGCAAGAATAAATCCCCAGCGACTGCCCCAGAACCCGCGCTGATTATTGCTTTCGGTCTTCATCTAAATAAGAGTATATTTTGAGTTGTCAATTGGGTACCCGACAATGTTTGTCAAACTCGGTCTGTTTCGTTGGATAAAAAAATAAAAAAAATTATAGAGAACATCCCCAAGCTACCTGGAATTTATATCATGAAGGATTCCCGGTCGGAAATTCTTTATATTGGCAAAGCCAAAATTCTGCGAAACCGGGTTCGTTCTTATTTCCAGAGTTCCCGCACCCTGCACCCCAGAACGAGGATGTTTCTGGACAAAGTCCGCGATATCAAGTTCCTGACCACCAAGACGGAAGCGGAAGCGCTGATTCTGGAAAGCAATTTTGTCAAGAAGCATCAACCTCGCTATAACGTCTTGCTCAAAGACGACAAACATTATCCTTATTTACGTTTGACCACGCAGGAGAAATTTCCACGCCTGGAGGTGGTGCGCCGGGTGCGCAAAGACAAGGCGACCTATTTTGGCCCTTATACCATGGTCAAGGAAGTTCGGGAAACGATCAGGCTGATTTATAAAATCTTTCCACTGCGACAGAGCAAAGATAAGCTGAACGGGCAATCCCTGCGCCGCCCCTGCCTCAACCATCAGATGGGCCGGTGCCTGGCCCCATGCGCCGGAAAGGTTTCTGCTGGAGAATATAAGACCGTGGTTGAGGATGTGGAGTTGTTTCTCAAAGGTAAAAACGCGTCGCTCTTGAAAAACCTGAAGGCGGGGATGGAATCTGCCGCCTCCGAGATGCGATACGAAGAAGCCGCAATTTTTCGGGATAAAATTCAGGCTGTGCAAACGGTGCTCGACAAGCAGAAAATCATTTCCACCTCCTTGCAGGATCAGGATGTCATAGCCTATTGTTCCGAAAAAGATCAAGCCATGGCTCAGGTGCTGATCATCCGTGAGGGGAAAATGCTGAGCGAAAAAATATTCAAGCTGAAATCGCTCAACGAAATGGAAGAAGACGAAACCCTGTCCTCTTTTCTTAAGCAGTATTACGCCGAAGAGGTGGTTCTGCCAGCCGAAATTTTATTGCCCCATCCTGTTGAAGACGCCGAGTTGATCGGCGACTGGCTATCAGAAAAAAAGGGAACACGGGTGAGGCTCGAAATTCCTGCAATAGGTAAAAAACGTGATCTGGTAAAAATGGCGGAAGAAAACGCTCGCTTCGCCATGAGAATGGAACGCGACAAGGGGGATGTAGGCACTCGTTCATTGGAAGAACTGCAAATGGCTCTCGGTCTGCGTCATTTCCCGGAAGTGATTGAGGGTTTTGATTTGTCCAATATATCGGGAAGCCACGCGGTGGGTTCCATGGTGGTGTTTGAAAATGGACTGGCGGAAAATTCAAAATACCGCCGCTACAAAATCACCACCGTGAAAGGCATTGACGATTACGCCATGCTCAGGGAGGTGATGACCCGGCGTTATAGCCGCCTCCTTGATGAGGGAAGTCCACTGCCCAACCTGGTGCTCATTGATGGGGGTAAGGGTCATTTGAGTTCGGGTCGTGAGGTTCTTGAGGCTTTAGAACTGCTCGACCGGGTCGATCTGGCCTGCATTGCCAAGGGAAAATATCGCAACAACCTTGACACGGATGAGGTTTATTTAGCGCATAAAAAGGAACCGGTGCTATTCAAAGAGAACTCTCCTTCCAGGTTTCTCATGCAACGAATTCGTGATGAGGCGCACCGGTTCGCCATTTCCTATCACCGTCGATTACGTGGCAAGGAGGCTTTGAGTTCGCCGTTGGAAAATATTCCAGGGATCGGAAAAAAACGCCGGTTACAGCTTTTAAAACAATTTGGCAGTCTGGAAAATATCCGCAACGCCTCGGTGGAGGAACTGACCGCTCTGCCGGGCATCACCCCTTCTCTGGCAGAAAAACTGCGCCGGGCAACGCCCGGAGGAAATGATCCATAACTATATTGGGCTAGCAACGACTTATCTCGGCTTGAAGAGCCATTGCTAGTTGCCCCTGTGGCGAGCAGCCAGTTCCTTCCCAAGCTGAGCGGGTGGTTTTTATCTATTCTCAATGGTGTTGGTAACTCAACGGGTTATTGCTCATTGGCAGCATGTGATATCCCCTTCACTTGTTTTACCCTTGCAGGGCACGAAAATTAATGAAGAGAGCATCACGCATACCTCCTTGCAAACATACAAGGGGTACGCCGAATGGTCAGGAGCTTTGGAATTTACTGCCTTTTCCGATGAGTTGTTTTGTCGGGAGAGAAACTTCTTTGCCTTGGCTGGCTTCGACCTGTCCAATGACCTGGCAGGGAAGGTCGTGGTCTTTGCAGATTTCTGCGATGGCTTCGACTTCTTTCGCACCTTCAACAATGAGGCAGAAACCCGTACCCATATTGAACACTTCAAACATCTCCGCCTCGCTCACGCCTCCGCGATCCTGAATGATATTAAAAATTTCAGGAACCGGTTGCAGAGTATCTATAACAAAACGAATGTTGTCTGCGGCTACTCTATTGAGGTTACAGAATCCACCGCTGGTGATATGGACCATTGCCTTGAGGTCTATCTCGGCATCGAGCATTTCCATTACAGGTTGGACATAAATACGTGTGGGTTCTAGCAGGGCCTCGCCCAAAGTCTGGCCTAAAAATTCTTCATAATCATTGACCCGGGATTTTTGCTCTTCGAGACTATCTCCCAACAGCACTTTACGGGCTAACGTCAATCCGTTCGAGTGAACTCCTGTCGATGCCAGTCCAACAATCAGGTTGCCCGGTTTGATGTCGCGGCCGGTATTGACCTTATCCAGAGAAACATGACCGATGCAGGCACCAATGAGATCAATGCCCGAAATAATTTCTTTAATTTGAGAAATTTCGCCACCAGAAATACTAATGCCCGATTGCCTTGCCCCTTCGGCAAGTCCCTGACCCAGCTGGTCAAAAACTTCAGGGTCGGTGTGGGAACAGGCAATATAATCCACCATGCTGACAGGGCGTGCCCCGACGCAAATCACATCGTTGACGTTCATAGCGACACAGTCAATGCCAATGGTGTCATAACGGCCGAGCAATTCGGCAACGATGATCTTGGTGCCCACCCCATCGGTGCCAAAGGCGATGCCTTCTCCATTGCCCAAGTCTACAACGTTGGCAAAATAACCAATATCTGCCGCCAGCGGGTATCGGTCACTGAATTTGCGCGTTGGCAAAACATGTTTGAGCAGACCCGAAAGCGCAGTCTCTGCGCCCTCGCTGGAAACACCGCTCTTATCGTATTCTGTTTTATTTGTCATTCAACGGTCTCAATTTTGTGGTCCATCCAACGACCATTATAACAACGGATGATGAGGAGATATAACACGTAGGAGGAAACGAGGCAACAAATCGTTAGGCCGACAACACGATTTGAATGCCTTGAAAGGCTATTAACCCTTGCCAAAGCTAAGGATAGATCCCCATGGTGGCGTAACTGGTGGCAATTTTCTCAATAGCCAGGGCCATTGCGGCGGTACGGTAACTGTCAATTTTATCATTAGCCCAATAACGTTCGCGAATGTCTTGAAACGCTTTGCGCATCGTGTCATCAAGACCAGATCGAACGAGGTCAATTTCGCTCGCTCCCTGACTGAGCTTCTCCACCAATTCCAGGGGAAGCTTGTTGCCAGATGCCTCAATAGCCTTAATCACAAGCTGGCTCTGGCCTTCTTCATAACGCCTCTGCATGCGGCCGAAACGAATATGTGAAAGATTCTTGATCCATTCAAAGTAGGATACCGTTACACCTCCGGCATTGAGATAGACATCGGGAATGATGACAACTCCTTTTTCTTTTAATATCGATTCGGCGGCAAAGGTGACGGGCCCGTTGGCGGCTTCACCAATCAGTTTCGCCTGAATTTTTGCGGCATTGCCTTGATGGATCACAGCCTCCATCGCGGCGGGAATCAGAATATCGCATTCCCTTTCCAGAAGAGGTTTGCTGTCTTCTAAATATTCAGCTTTGGAGTAACCCGTCACTCCTCCCTTGTTAGCCACCTTATATTGAAAAACATCGTTCACATCGAGTCCGTCAGGATCATACAACCCCCCATCCCATTCCAGAATAGCAATGATCTTAGCCCCATCTTCTTCCTGAAGAATCTTAGCGGTATGATAACCAACATTTCCCAGTCCCTGGATGATGACCTTTTTTCCCTCCAGCGAGTTTCCCTGCAACCCTGCCAACTTCACATCTTCAGGGTGGCGAAAAAATTCCCTGAGCCCGAATACAACTCCCCTGCCGGTGGCTTCAACACGACCCTGGATGCCTCCCATTGAGACGGGCTTTCCAGTGACGCAGCCCAGTTGATTAATATCTCCATGACGGTGAGAAGCGTAAGTGCTGACGATCCATGCCATCTCGCGCTGACCTGTACCCATATCGGGGGCGGGGACATTCGTTGCCGATCCAATATAATCTTTTTGGATCAACTCATATGCAAATCGTCGAGTGATCCGTTCCATTTCATCACGTTCATATTTTTTTGGATCGATCAGCAGTCCCCCTTTGGAACCACCAAACGGCACATCAACCAAGGCGCATTTGTAAGACATCAGGGCTGCGAGGGCTTCCACTTCATCCTGATTGACATTGGGGGCAAACCGGATGCCACCCTTAGCCGGTAATTTGTGATCACTGTGAACGGCTCTCCACCCGATGAAGGTTTCGACCTGTCCTTTAATTTTGACCGGGAAGCGAACCTGATAAACATTGTTCACGTTTCGAATATATTTGGCCATACCATCCGGAATATCCAGAGTGGTCATGGCCAGATCGCAGCAAAGGTTTACACTTTCCCTGAAGCTCACTTCCTTATCAGCGGGTACGGACATATTCATCTCCCCTGGAAAATTAGTTTTGAACCTGCACTCAGGTTCGTCCATTATGGCAGAGCAGGTGAAGCACTTTTAGTCTAAGATACTAAAAGGATAGCTTGAAACTCTCAAAAAGTCGAGAGAGAGAAACCAGTAAAAGACAATAAATCATTGATTTTAGGATGAGGAATGAAACAAGCACAGTTCAGGCTTGCAGTTTCAACAAAGGGTCGTGGCATTTATTGTGTCAGTCGTGAGGTTTGCAGTTGGGTTCGTCAACATGATATTCAATCCGGCCTGCTAACACTATTTATCCCCCATACATCGGCATCTTTACTGATTCAGGAAAACGCCGACCCGGATGTTCTGGCGGATTTAAACCGATTTTTTAACCGCCTGGTGCCCGACGGCGATTCCCTTTTTCAGCACCGCGCTGAAGGCCCGGACGACATGCCAGCGCATATAAGGTCTGCGCTCACCCAAACCCAACTATCCATACCGGTTCAGGGGAATGAACCAAGTTTGGGGATCTGGCAGGGAATATACCTGTTCGAGCATCGCACCCACCCCCATAATAGAGAAGTTATTTTGCACCTGATAGGAGAAGTTGATCCACAACCCTGGGGCGTTTGACAGATCGGTGGCCCCAGACTAGAATGAAAATCTACAATCAATAATAAAACTACAAGCCAGTCTCGTTTTATTCACCCATTTTGCAATTGCTAAAACCATGAGCTTAAAACTTCATCCTTTCACACACAACCCGGCAACCAGGTTACAGGTTTTCAAATTCTGCAGTTTAATTTTGCTTTCGATTTTCTTTCTGGTCTCCTGTGGTAATGAAGGGGCTGAGAAAGATGAGGAGCCTGACCGCGCCAAAATGGTAGATGCAAAAAAAGCTTTTGACGAAGAAAACTACGACAAAGCTAAAAGCTCGGTGGAATACTTTCTCGCCCAGTACCCCAAAGATGTCGAGGCCCTGTATTTCTATGCACAGGTGTTAATCGCAACGGATCAGCTTTTAAAAGCTCGGGAGAAGGCCAACGAAATTCTCGCCATTGATCCCACTCTACCGGAGGCGAATGCAATATTAGGGGAAATCCATTTTGGTCGTAAAGAGTTTCCTGAGGCCATTAAGTTGTCTCGCGAAGCTTTAAAGAAAAACCCCAAACTGCAGGTTCCCTACCGCGTGATTGGGGAAATTTACCTGAGACAGGGAAAAGTTAAAGAAAGCCTCAAGGTGCTATTAGAGGCCCACCGCCTCGCACCTGATGATGTGGAGACGATGAAGAAATTGTCAGCCGCCTATATCAAGGAGAAGAGTTATGGGGAGGCAAAAAAGTATCTGGATAGAGCCTTGGAACTCGATGACAAGGTGCCCGGCGTTCATTACAACCTTGCAGTGGTTTATGCCAATCAGGATAACGGACCAAAAGCCATGGAACACATTGACCTCGCCCTGAAGTACTACATGAAACTGGATACCTTTTTCTGGGTTGGAAAGGCGCGGGATACAAGAAGGCTGATTACAAGAAAATTTAAGATTGAAGAATAGGATGGTCGCCAACACTGCCACGAAGAAGGAACCACACGGACAGACTTAATCAGGAGAAACAACCACTCTTTCTGACACATTTATTGCCATCAACCCCTGTTTCGGTCGCCTTGGAACATCCCCACAATAGCAAGCACTGCCATTAATAATCCGAACAGTGCATAAGAATAAAGTCCGCCGCTGGTGTTGCCCAGCAAGTCGACAAAATAGCTCCTGTTGAAAATAAAGCCCCAGAAAAACACAAATGAGTAGGATATCATCAGGCCCAGTTTGTGCCTCCCGAAAAGCATACAAAGAGTCATCAAAAAAGTAAAAAGAAGAACCTGACCCAATGGAATAGACAGGGCTTTATCAGAAAGAAAAGAACTCAAAGGATCTTGAAAACTCGTAGGCATAACTAATCACCCCCCTGTAAATTTTTGATCAGCCATTAAAATTATACTTATGCTTAATTAACAGACTAGGGCAATTACTCTAAAAAAGCCAGAGGACTTGATAAAAGATTTATCGATTGAGTTCTATAATATCCCCATTTCGAAAAAATTACCCTCGGAAAAATGGCAAGGCAGGTTGGATGGGGTTCAAAGGGATTCAAAAGATGGGTATCTATTTAGTCTTCCATACTAGGCAATGTATAACGCGAGGCTTTGGTCAATGAGGTCTGGTAAATAAAACCTCCTGCTGGCTTATTGAGTTCCCCCTGAAAAAAAATAAATGAAAAAATTTCATCAGCCCGTTCAGAATCAACGATCACTGTCAAAACATCCTGTTCCGTCCAGGCACCATAATCTTTAACGCTCTCGACGGTACGCAATCCCCTCCCGGTATGCACATTGGTGGAATCAATATTTTTTTCATTGTGCAACATTTCAACAAGGCGAATGCCTGCACCTTTAGGCAAAAAACAGGTGATGCGTTTTATATTTGTACCAATCTTGTTTTCCATGAAGTTTAAGTCCTGTGGTTTTTATGGCGCCTTTTTATCTTCAGCAGCCGAGAATTTGTCCAGAACATCCGGCGGAATATAAGTTGCTGCCTTGTCAAGCGGAGTGATGTACATGATCCCCATTCCCGGCGTATCGAGATTGCCTGCCAGATACATTCGTTCAAAAACACGTTCCACCTGCTCCTTGGAGACCACAATATCGACCACTTCTTTTTCCACTTCCACCGCGACCCCCAGAACACCAAGCCGCTCTCTCACGCCCATACCCCTTGCAAAGTGAACCGTTGCCCCTTGCGCCCCTGCTTCCCGAGCCGCCTCGATGATCGTGTCGGCCAAGCCTCGTTGCACAATACAGGTGATCAAAGCAATATCTGTTAAAACCGTGATTTCTCTCAGGCTCATGCTACAGCCTCCTGTCCTTTTAAAAGGTTTATCCTTTGCAAATTGATTCTCCGGGTTTTGAATTGAATCCAAAGCCCCATGATCAACACTGATAAAATTGGGCAGATGGAGGCCATGGATAGAATGCCAAAGCCTTCGACAGCCTCGACCGCATTGCCAAACCCCAGGCCCATGGCCAATACCAGGGGAACTGTGACCGGACCGGTCGTCACCCCGGCGCTGTCCCAGGCCACATTAACAAATTCTTCGGAGGAAAATACGGTGAGCACAATGCCCAGAGCGTAGCCCGGTAGCAATAAGTAAGAAATAGGAATTTCAAAAATGATTTTCAAGACTCCCAGACTGATGCCAAAGCCAACGCCTGTCGAAACCGCCATCATGAGCATTTTTTTCCGGAACGCTCCGTTAGTGAGATTTTCTACCGTCTGGCCTAAAGCATTCAATGCCGGTTCTGCCAACGTGGCCCCGAAACCCAGTATCCACGCGAAAAACAGGGCAATAAAAACTCCCACCGAATACGTATACAAAGGCGAACCCTCTACACTTTCCAGTGGAATAAAAGCCGCCGGAACAAAACTGCCGGATTGGCTACCCAGCTTGGCAAGACCATAACTCAAACCAATATTAAAAATGATCATCCCGATCACGGAAAGGAAAAGACCATACGCAAGGATCCCCGGTTCATGGATTTTTTCTCGTAATAACAGTTTGAGCACCAGAAATAAGAAGAGCACCAGGGGAATAATCGAACGGGCTCCAGAGATAATCTCCGCATAAGGGGTTTCCTGTAACCAGCTTGACCCCGCCTGCGCCACGACAACCTGACTCGCGGCAATGATGGACTCTGGACTAATCATGAAGGACACATAAATCGCCAACCCCAACACACCGATGATCGGGAAAATTGATGCCAGAGTCACAATGCCAAAGCCCGATAGTGAAGAGTTTCCCTTTCCCGCCGCAGAGGCGATTCCAATTCCCAGCGACAAAACAAGCGGAACAGTTACCGGGCCTGTGGTCACCGCTCCACAATCCCAGGCCAGTCCCAGAATCTTATTCAGTTCCGGGTCCATCATGCAAAACACAGTCAACCCCAGCGTAGGAACCAGAGCCGCATAGATCATTGGCTTGAGACTCCAACCGTTGAGAAAACGCAAGGTGCCCAGAACTGCGGCCAGCCCCACGCCAATACCCACCACTAGAACCAGAGCCCCGGTCCAGTTATTGAGCAATGCATAAAGGTAGGGTGCTTTTCGCACATCAACAATGGACCCCACCGCCTGAAGTGCTCCAATTGCCGGCTCGGCAAAGGTAACGCCAATACCCAGTAAAAATGCGATGAATAAAACGACTCCGAGGCTGGATTTTTTCGGCAGGGTGTGGCCAATCACTTCTCCAAAAGGCATGAGCCCTAGTTTCAAGCCTTCCATGAAAATCATCAGGCCCAGGATGACCGCCACCAACCCGGCAGTGATGAGCCCATGCTCCAATACACTTTGACGGAGAATAAGAATCTGGAATAGAAAAAGATAAGCCGCGAGGGGGACAACAGCTTTCACCTGGCTTATCAGGCGCAGCCCCACATAAGGACCGAGAAGCCGGTACACATCAATACCGCGAAGCTGTATCTTTGTCGGCCGATGAGGAACTTCCTCTCCGTTTTCAGCAAAAATAACGGGAGGCGTTAACAAATTATAGGAAAGAGAATTTTGTTTGAGACTGACCTCTCGGACAAAGTCTCCAAATCGAATTTTACTAGCCATACAACATCCTCAAAATCAGTCAGAAAAAATTAATCTCTGTTCTCATTAGAGTTTGCGCAATCTAAAATATTCCACCTAAGCCTATATTTTCACTTTTACAGCAAGAAGGCAATCGTTAAAGACCTTCATTTTTCCTGAAACCCCGAATATCAATTCAGTCCGCCCATTTCAATTCTCTTACCGGCAGTTTCAGATAACGCTTTTTGAATTTCAGGATTGTCCTCTAGAAACAAATTAAAATCAGAATCACTGAGGACAAGCAGATCACAGAACCCCAAAGCTTTCACAGTAGACGTTCTAGGGTTGTTTGTGATCAATGCGATTTCACCAAAAAAATCTCCACTGCCCAGATGCGCAGGTGTTGGCAGCATCTCTACCTCAACACAGCCGGAAGAAATAAAGTACATATCATGTCCAATTTCACCCTTTCTTACAATTGTTTCACCCGGAACCGCCAGCATGGGTTTCAAGAGGCGTGAGATATGACTCAACCGGTCAGAGGGAAAATCTGAAAACAGGGAAACCTGTCGCACCAGTTTTTCGGGCTCCAGATGAAGGTCCAGAATTGGGCGGGGTTGCATTTTTCGAATCCGGGTTTGCAAATCCGCTTCCAGGCTTTTAAATACTTCGCCACTGATAACGGTCTCCCCGCGCAGTTGTTCGTAGTCCGCTTCCTGAAGCCTTATCGCCGTATGGCTTAAATATCGTTTTTGCAGCATCAAAAAATAGTCCGGGTACTGCAGTTGTAACAAGTGTAGAGCCTTCTCTGTTTTTTTCAGGCGATATTCAACCAAAGACCTTAAAGTTTCTGTCGAGTTTTTTCCAATCAAGGGTTCCATTTTTGGAAGTGCCGTTAACAAGCTTTCCCTCAGCACGGTTTGGCTTGAGAGTAGAATTTCGAAACGGTCAGCAAGATGCTCTGAAAGTTTCCTGCTGATGCCCAGCTTACGGTGGCAGAAAAGTGCAAAATGAAACCTCCAATTGAATTCCAAAATTTCGGCAGAATATATTTGATACCCTTCCCGGGCATTTCCGGTTTGCAAACCATCCCGCAAGTCTTCCACCTGCGCTAAAAGACGACGGATAATATAGGTGGATATAAAACCCTCTTCAAATTGTTTGAGGTAGCCTGCCCTTTCAAGCGCGCATAAATCAAAAAGACCTACTCGAATCCAGTCATTTTCAGAAAGCTCTCTGGACCGACTCAGCAAGTCATCGGCTTCCTTTTCATCCTTCTGGTATTGCCTCAAAATATCATCAGACAACTCAGGTTTTATATTGTGGTTTTGGGCTGTGCTCCTCAATGAGTGTTGGATTTTAGCCAACGAAAGCTTCAATGCACGGTTTCGAATAATCTGATCAACGGGATCGAGTTGATCTAACCCAAGTATGTTCAACAACGTTCCAACAGTTGTAGCATTGACCAAAAGCGTGAACAAAACAAACCCGGTCACAAGAATTCCAATGAACCTTTGTATTTCTGGAGTGAAAGCCGCATTCTCCATGACGGATAATGCCAAAGCTAAAGAAACGGCGCCCCGAAGGCCACCCCAAAGCATGATCCCTTTATAGGCCTTGCTGGTTTTTGCGCTTGAATGCCAACTTTCAAATAAGGGAAGAGCAACAAACAGGATCAAGGCCCGCGCTCCAAAGGCTATCAGCACCAATACTCCAAGCAGCAGCCATTCATTCAGGCTGACGCTTCCCATGATTTTTGGAACCACCATCCCCACTAGAATAAAAATAATTGAGTTGGCCCAAAAAGCAAAATGGTCCCAGGTTTCATGCAGTTTTTCCCAGGTTTCAGGTGAGAGAGTTGAGTGGCCATAAGACCCTACCACCAAAGCCGCACCCACTACCGACATCACTCCCGAAACATGAAAATAATGCTCCGCCAAAATGAAAGAAAGATAGGCCAGCGACAAGGTAAGAGTGATCTGGACGAGAGGGTATCTCCCCATTTTTGATAAAACAGAACAGAACACACGACCAATGACCAGTCCGGCAAGAATTCCGAACAGGAATGTGGTTAGAAAAGATTGAATCCCGGAAAAAATATCTCCGCTGGAATTTCCTGTCAACATGGCGGACAAAATTCCAAACAGGACTATGGCGGTGGCATCGTTAAACAGGCTTTCTCCCTCTACCAGTATCGACAATCTTTTGGGAGCCTGAAGATCTTTGAATATCGCCATCACCGCAACCGGGTCTGTCGCAGACACTATGGCCCCTAATAGGAGGCAAACAATTAGTGAAGTGCCGGATATCCAGTGAAGCGCGTAACCCACCATGAAGGCTGAAATTAATAGCCCGATCACGGCGAGCAAAAGAATGGGAGCAATGTCATCGATCAAACGGTGTGCATCAATTCCCAATGCCGCCTCAAAAACCAGAACAGGTAGAAAAATATAAAGAACCGCATCCGAGGAAATGTGAAAGGAGTTCAGGCTATTCAGAAAGTCATGGATGACCCCCAGATGCTGGAGGGCAATTCCCCATTCTGCGGAATAACCGAGCAGACAACCTGTTGCGGCAAGTAATACGGTGTAAGGAATATCAAGGCGATGCGAGGCCGGAAACATTAGAACAGCCAGCCCCAACAAGCCACTAAGTCCTAATACTGGTAACCAGATTGGATCCAAGGGATTTACCTTATAAAATGGACTGTGCTACCTACCCGGAATCAGAAGGCAAAACTTTTGGTCTCTGTCTTTATTAGAGGAAACCCAGTTTAAAATATTCCATTCATATTCAACAATTCTGCGGTTTAAGAAGTCTTTCTTTCTCGCAATTTTAATCGATTGCTCAAAGTCCTTTCAGCAATCCCTTGCGAATGAAGATCACCGCTAAAAGGACAATCAGGGAGATCGCCCATATAACCATATAAGTCGCCATGGACTGATTGGCCTTTTGCTTTTCCAGCCAACTACGCGGCTTCACACCCCGAACCCAGAACACAACCTTTGCTGCCAGGTTCACACTCACGATATTGACCGCCAAAAGCAAGGCTGCACCCACCGCCAGCTTAGACTGACCGGCACCAATCATTAGCCCCAATGTCGCAGTGGGAGGTAACAAAGCCACAGCCACCATCACTCCCACAAGCACACTCGCCAGTCCTGTTGTCAAAGAAACCACGGCGGCGGCCCCGGAGGCCAAAGCCAGAACCACAGAGTCCAGCCCCACATCGGTGCGGGCCATTAATTCATGGCTGTCTAAATTGAGCGGATAAACGATTCCAAGAATAATTGAAAGCGATAATGCCAATGTGATTCCCGCTATTGTGGTTTTTGTCGCTTTCCACATCAAGGCCACATCGCCCAAAGCCGCTCCCAACGCCAGAGCCATATTCGGCCCCAGAAGCGGAGCAATCACCATAGCCCCGATCACCACCGCGACATTGTCTTCCAGCAAGCCAATAGCAACGACCACCGTTGACAGAAATACCAGCAGAAGATAAGTGGAGTCGAGATGTGCGTTTTTGACGATATTGTTATAAAGCTCTTCTCGTGTGGTGGTGACCTTTTCCTTTGCCTGCTGATCGGAGGGTACGGGTTCTTTCCTCGGGAGCACAGCTTCCAACGGCAAAACGAGAATTTTCGAAGTCTCCCCCAATAATCCCTGCAAGGCATCCAGCATCGATTGCCGGTTTTCATCGCCTACAAGAAGGCGGATCAATTGCCTGCCCTGCATATCTGGGGAACCCACCCAGTTGACCTCCGACTCATGTTGCTCGACGATACTGGTGACAGGAACAAGGTTTTTCTCATCTGTAATCACTTCAATTAATTTCATACATCTCCGTTTTGCGGAGAACCTCCGCAGGGGTATAAATTGCAATGTCTTCTACTTACCCTCAATCACTTTCCGGCTCCGCAAGCTATTGCTCACTTACCCCTGCGGGGCAAAAAAGTTAAGGGAAAATATCATGACCACCGGGCGTTGCCCGGTTAATTCATCTTTTTGGTTTGCAGGTTGGAAATGTTACGCATGATCTGTTGGTTGCATTCCACGCACAAATACCATTCTCCCGAAAAAATCCAACATTCTTCTTCAGCCCAGTGACGCGCATCTTCTTTAGTTTCACAAAATTCCCCCACCTGAACACAATCTTCAGCGATTTTAAGCTGACAAGGAATCGCAAACCCTCCATCTCCATCCTCTATATATAGAAGTTCATCCGACATGGTCTATTCCTATTCTATAAGGGCACCAACGCCCAAATTTTCTATGAATGATACATCCTATTGGGTTCAGTAGCCCCAATTAAGGATCAAGCTAATTATAATGAACCCCGCTCTATTATTAAAGCACCAGTTCATCGCGACAACGTTCCAGGGCGCTTGCCAAATCAGCCCAGATCAGGTAGAAATGGACTAACTTGCAATCATTTCAACGACTAAAAAAGTCATGTCTTTTTTTTCAATAAAAATTTTAGGCCGCACAACATGCACTCTTGCTTTATTGGTGTTTTTCTTGGGTTGTGGGGAAAAAAGCGACCCCTCCTCCCAATCCAATAATCCCGAGGAATTAATTCTAAGTGCCACCGAAAAACAAAGAATCGGTGCTTATGATGAAGCCATTGAAGATCTGCGCCAGGTGCTAAAACTGGACCCTGAATCAGTTGCCGCTTATAACCAGATGGGAGGGGTCTATAGTGAAGCGGATCAGAGAAATGAGGCGATCGATTCTTTTAAAAAATCTCTTGAGATGGAACCCGAAAATTTGCAAGCTCGATTGGGGTTGGGAGAAGTTTATTCGAAAATGACCCGGAACGATCTGGCCGTGGCAGAATTCTTAAAGGCCGAATCTTTGCAGCCGAATGACACGGAGCTTCTTTTCAAAATCGCTCTGGAATATTGGTACGACCAGAAGCTCAAGGAAGCGGAACAATACTACCAGAAGATACTCTCCATCAACTCAGACCATATGCAAACCCATTTGAATTTGATAAGCGTGTACGAAAAATTGAAGAGCTGGGAAAAAGCCATTGAGGAGATTGAAATCTCCAGGCGACTGGGTAGAGAAACTGACAACGATCAGGCTATTGCAATAGCGGAAAGAAAACTGGCTTTCATAAAAGGTCGAATAGATATGACCGACAAGGAATACAAACGCAAAACCCAGCCCCCGTTCGACTGAGCATCTATTTCCCTGTAGCCTTGTGAATATTTTCTTTTAAAGAAGAAGATTTGTCTGGCGTGGGGTCTATCATCGGCCAGATTAAAATAAAAACGATGAACCCGGCAACCACAATTCCAATCACAGAACCGATCCAGTCCATCAAGCCGTATTTTTCTTCGTTGTCACTCACAGTCTATTTTTATCAGGTAAGAATTTTGGTATCCAGCGAGGCGCCGTGCGCCGGTATTCCCGATAAGGTTCGCCAAATCTTTTTTCCAGATCCGGCTCTTCCCAAAATGGGATGAGAACCAGACACAATCCACAAAAAACCAAAAACCACGCCGCCAGAGAAACAGAACCAAAAAGCAGGGCCTCTCCCAGTAAAACCAGACAGACCCCAACCATCATGGGGTTGCGCACATAGATATAAGGCCCTTCAATCACCAGTTTCCTGGGCGGATCATACGGAGCCGGGGTGCCACCCACTTCGGTGAACAGAGAAACGGTTTTCCAGCACAACCCTGCACCCAATGCGACCAACACAATTCCGACCAAAGATCTAAAGCTATTGAAGTCATATGGGAAGTACTCAAGCACTCCTCCCGGCCGCGAACACCATATCAGAAGAGCCGGAATCACCCCCATCACATTCAGTGGAAAAATCAGAAACGCCGTGAGCAAAGATCGAGATAGTTTCATGCCCCCCCTGCTCAGTTTTTAAAGTCCCTCGGTTAACCGTAATCAAACACCAATAACACTATAAAACCTATGGTGACAATGGCCGAAAACCATGCCATGAATTTAAGCATCATCTATCACCTCACGGAAATAAAAGCAAAAATCAAAATCCAGCAAAATCGCTTTTCACTAGGGCTTTTTCACAAGACAAATTGCCCCCATAAACGTTTTCACTGTGCCCTTGTCATATATTTTATTATTGGGCAAATTCCAAATACCGTATGAATCCAACAGCAGACTGTAGTATTTTCGTTCCTTCCAAACAGGCGAATTTTCGTTAATACAAAACTGGACTTTCATATTTACCGTGGCCCGGTCCCCAAACCTGCGTGTCACTATTTTGGGGTAGATGCCAGAAGGATCCTCCGAATTTACAATATCCATAATGGATCTTCCAATAAGTTCTTTCACCTCAAACCCCAAAAAAGAAAAGAACCTGGCATTACCGCTCACTATCTTCCCCGCAGCATCTAAACAGAATACCCCATCGGATGATTTCTCAAGAATGATCCTGTATTGGTTTTGACTCTCAATCAACTCATTGTTTTGATCCTGCAGTTTCTTGTTCAGGGTTTCTTGTGCTTGAATCAACTGTTCTATTTTTAGATGCGTTTTAACCCGGCTTACAACCTCTTCTCTCTTATACGGCTTAACGATGTAATCCACACTTCCTATATTAAAACCGCGAACAATATCCTCCACCTCTGTCTTCGCAGTCACAAAAATGACCGGAATATCCCTGGTAGCTGGATTGGCTTTTAGTTTTTCGCAAGTTTCAAATCCGTCAATCCCCGGCATCATCACATCCAATAAAATCAAGTCAGGCCTGTTTTTTTCTACCAGGGTTAACGCCGCTTCACCGTTCATGGTGATAGATATTTCAAAACCCTCTTCACGGAGGATACGTTGCAATACATCAATGTTGGCTGGGGTATCATCAACAATCAGAACTTTCATTCCAGCTAAATCGGTCATCAGTGTATGGCAGTTATTGAAGAATAATAATCAACCTTTGCCGTGAGCCATCCCTGATTATCGGAGAGGACCGCAGGCGCGAAATTTTCAGATGTTAGAAAACCATCAAGGTCTTTCCTTACATTCTAATCGTTAAGACAGGCTTCTTCATAGGAATTTTTGTAGAAACTGTGTGTTTATCTGACGAGAGGCTGTGGAGGGAGAGGAACTCAGCCGGGGGAAGAACTGCGATGATCTTAGAACAACCTTTTGAGGAACAGAAATATTAATATTCATGCGCCCTTAATAAAGGGCGCATGAACTTGGTATTTTAAGCGCTCACTGTTGATCTGGGACTACGACTCCGGATCTTCTTTCCAGGTTTTGCAGAAAAGTATTTTTTTCTGTTTTGGTTTTTTCCCGGTTTTGCGTCCGAATTGTAATTGCGCTTGCCTGAGAATTTTCTGCCTGGTGCACTTCCACGTTTTGGTTTTGAGGCAATGGATTCCGAATGGTAAGGATGATCATCGATCACGGTTACCACCCTGTTAATGGTTCTCTCAATATTGTGCAGATAGCCTTTTTCTCCAGCATCACAAAATGAAAGGGCCACACCCGTTGCTCCCGCTCTGGCTGTTCTGCCCACACGGTGAACATAACTTTCGGCTTCATTAGGAAGCTCGTAGTTGATAACGTGGGTGATTCCTTCCACATCCAAACCCCGCGATGCGATATCGGTAGCCACCAGAACCTGGACTTTTCCGGAACGAAATTTTCTCAATGCATCCATACGTGCCGCTTGAGATTTATTTCCATGAATCGAATCTGCCTTGATTTTGGCCTTGCCGAGATTCTTGACAATCCGATTCGCTCCATGTTTCGTCCGCGAGAATACCAGCGCTCTATGGATGTCATTGTCCTGCAACACAGATTCCAGTAAGGCCCCTTTGTTTTCGCGATCCACAAACAAAACACGCTGATCTATTCGATCCACGGTACTGGCTGGGGGGTTCACAGAAACTTTGGCTGGGTCGTTAAGAAACTGTTTTGTCAAACGCAGAATATCATCGGGAAGCGTGGCAGAAAACAACATCGACTGACGGCTGTCCGGTGTCATCGCGTAGATTTTTTTAATATCGGGCAAAAAACCCATATCCAGCATGCGATCTGCCTCATCAAGGACAAACACCTCTATTTGATCCAGACGAAAGCATCTCTGCTGATACAAGTCGATCATTCTGCCGGGAGTAGCAATCAAAATATCCACTCCGCGCCTTAAAGCACTGACTTGCGGTTTCGGGCTGACTCCGCCATACACTACAGTCTGTTTTAAATTGAGGTGCTTACCATAAACGCGAAAACTGTCACTGATCTGTGCAGCCAGTTCCCGGGTAGGTGTGAGTATCAATGCGCGCGGCCCCTTCGAGCCGGGAGCTGGACGCTTCTCGGATAAGCGGTGCAAAATGGGCAGAGCAAAAGCCGCTGTTTTTCCCGTTCCTGTTTGGGCGCAGCCTAAAAGATCCCGGCCTTGCAAAAGATGCGGGATGGCCTGCTGCTGTATCGGCGTGGGAGTGTCATACTTTTCACCACGAACAGCGCGACAAATAGGTTCAGAGAGGTTGAGGGCATCAAAGCCCGTAGTTGTTGATTCCATTAACATAGTTTTCCTTTTAGAGAATGGCAGACTCATTAAATATGAGCAACGACCAGTCCATTAGATGGCGCTCAAAATCCATGATTGAGATTTTTGAGCTATAATTGATAAAAGAGGATTTGAGCTTAAATGAGAAAACGGGGGGGGGGAATCAGACAACCGGTGGTCCGGGAGGCTACTCAACCAAAAAACATTACCAGTTTCGGCAATACACCTGTCATTCTCTAGACGGCTAAATCGCTTAAAGTATTTTTCATTATAAAACAGATGTTTACAAAATACCAGTTATTTTTTTAACGCACCTGATGAAGGGGATGATGCCTGATATCCCGACTTTTACCTGTGCTGCAAGCCTGCAATGATTTGTCCTAAATGCCAGTTTGAACAACCCGATGGCAAAACCTGCGTTCACTGTGGAGTGATCTTTGCCAAATATCAGGCCTATCTGGATCGGCAGAATAATATCAGCGATGAAAACAATATTGAAAGCGAAGAAAAAGACCTTGCGGGGACAATACCCCACCGCTTTGCTTTTTTAAATCACCCTTGGAAACCGGTTGCAACCCCCACATTCGTTTTTCTATCGTTTCTGTTTTGCCTGCATGCGATCTTTTTCCCCAAAACAACGCGAATAGAGGGTTGGTCCCCATTTACCGGCCTGGTTCATAATGTAAACCTCGTATTCCATGAGGCCGGGCACATCCTCTTCGGGTTATTTGGCAATGATACTCTGATGATTCTTGGAGGCAGCCTGAATCAATTGCTGATTCCTTTCATCGTCTTTATATCGTTTTTTTACAAAAGAGACCGGGCAGGTGCCGCGTTTGCCCTGCTCTGGTTTTTTGGTAATTTTATCGATGTGAGTATTTATATGGCGGATGGACGATTCTTAAAACTTCCCTTGATCGGAGGGTTGGGGTTGGAGGCGCACGACTGGCGCAATCTGTTCAACCGCTTCGATTTGTGGAGCGTTGACCAAATGCTCTCAAATACAATATTTTATCTGGGTTGGGCGGGAATTTTTCTGGCATGGGTCTGGCTATATAAAAGTTGGCAAAACAATTACAAAAGGAAATGAAATAAACAAGGAGGCTAACCCGTCTTCACAACTGGAAGGTGAGTTATGCTCATTTCTGGTGTATGAGGAATGAGGAGGCGGCGTCCCCTTTGTTGTAAAATTGTTTTCTGTGAAAAAAGCAATTCAAACAAAGGAGGCACCACCATGAGTAAGGATAATGTTATTTCTCTTGAGAATCCA
>JACNKA010000128.1 GCA_014382285.1 Nitrospinota bacterium
TACCCCTGGTTTCCCAGAAAAACTGTTCACCTGGTGATTGTTGATCCCGGCGTTGGAGGGGGTTTTGCACCTCAAGGCAAGAGTACCAGTAAAATATCCACAAAAAAATCTGTGGATTCCGGCCTGGTAATTCGAAGAGCCATGGTAGTTCAGTCCAAATTCCAGACCTTTGTCGGCCCCGATAATGGAGTGCTCACTCCTGTTCTCCACCGTGACAGCCGGGCTTACGAGATCACCAACAAAAAATATTTCCTTAAAAATATCTCCAACACATTTCACGGGCGCGATGTATTCGCTCCTTGTGCCGGGTGGCTTGCCAGCGGAGTCCAACCCTCCAAAGTGGGGCCAAGAATGTTGAAACCCGTCCGTCAGGCCCTTTCACAGCCCCGGTTAAAAGGAGCAACTCTTCACGGGGAAATCATTCATATCGACCACTTCGGTAACCTCACCACCAATATTTCCGCAGAATTAATCCGCGAAACCTTTAATTCTTCCGATACAATAAAGGTACAGATCGGAAAACATCGCATCGATGGGCTCGTCACCGGTTATTACCAGATGAAATCCGGTCAACCCGGAGCCATCATCAATAGCTGGAACCATCTGGAAATCTTCTACCGAGAAGACAACGCCCAAAAAAAACTGAAAGCCAGGGCCGGGCAGTCCGTAACCCTGAAAGCAAACTAGACCCTTTATGGATGGCCCGTTAAAAAAAAGCCCCCCCATTTTCCCGGTTATCAATCGTGAGTGACATCAAAATAATCTGCCAGAATAAAAAGGCGCGGCACAACTATACCATCGAGGATTCTCTGGAAGCCGGAATAATGCTGAAGGGCACAGAAGTCAAGTCCTTGAGAAATGGCAAAGCCAACCTGGTCGACAGCTACGCCATTATAGATGGAGAAGAGGCCTGGTTACTCCATTTCCATATCGATGCCTACACCCCGGCCACTCAGTTCAACCATCACCCCATGCGAAAGCGCAAACTGCTTTTGCATAAAAAAGAGATCAGCAAACTTATTGGAAAAACTCAGGAAAAAGGCTGCACACTCGTACCCTTAAAAGTTTATTTTAAAAACGGCAAAGCAAAAGTAGATTTAGGCATTGCCAAAGCAAAAAAACTCTACGATAAACGCGCCTCGATCAAGAAACGCGAATCCGAGCGCGAAATCGACCGGGTCATGAAATCAAGAAATCGATGAACCTGCTAAATAAAACGAACAATACTTATCGGTTCTAATCTGTTTATTCTATTAAATACAAAAGGTGTTTCGCATGGAAATGGACAAGGTGATCGGAAAAATACTGGATGGTTATCAACCGGCGTGCGTGGTCATGGCGGCGAACGAGTTGAAGTTATTCGACCAGCTCAAACAACCGGCAGCAGCAGTGCAAGTCGCAAAGGCTTTGAATCTGGACCCGGAAGCCACCGAACGTTTGCTCAACGCCCTCACTGCATTAGAAATCATTAACAAGAAAAACCACACCTACCACCTGCCAGAAACCGCTCACGAATACCTCACAACAGGTGGGAGCCATTCTCTTCAGCAATGGATCCAGCTCTCTGCCGATCTTTATCCGGTTTGGGGCCAGCTTTCCTCTTTCATAAAGTCCGGCATTCTCATTAAGAGCATCATGGAGATGCTTGGCGGTGATCCTCATAAAATGAGGGCGTTCACCGATGCCATGCACGACAAGGCACTTAAAGCCACCTGGATGATCGCCCGCGAAATTCCTGTTGGGGATGCAAAATCCATGCTGGATATCGGCGGTGGGCCAGGAACCTATTCGCTGGAATGGTGCAAACTACACAACCATCTTAAAGCAACCGTGTTCGACATCGCACCGGTTCTGGAAGTCACAAAAAATTATATAGAAACCTATGGATTGCAGGATCGAGTTGACACCAAACCGGGAAATTTCCACAAAGATGATCTCGGCGACAGCCAATACGATCTGGTGCTCATGGCTAATATCCTGCATATGTATGACGCAGACATGAGCAAGGCTTTAGTCACCAAAGCGGTGAAAGCCGTTAAACCGGGTGGGCGCATCGTCATCCACGGGTTTTGTACCGACGAAAACCAGACGGGGCCTCTCGGTGACACATTGTTCAACCTCAATATTGGCATGTTGACCGAAGGCGGACGGGCACACCCCGTCCAGGAAAAAATAGACTGGCTTGAGGGAGCTGGCGTTTCCGATATTCGCCATTTCCGAATTGATGCTATCCCCACCGGAATTGTTACCGGCGTAGCCGCCGGGGGCAATGAGCAATAACGCTATTGCTAGTTGGCTCCACGCCGAGTGGGGCGGTAGACCACCAGCACCACTCCGGTGACAGCGATCATGCCGCCAAAATATCCCAACGACCCGACCGGATCGGCTTGCAACCCGGCAAAACCCATTTCAGGAAGAACTTTCATCCCCCAAAGAGTTATCAGTGGATTCAGGCTAATGATGAGGCTGATTATAGCTAGAGGAATATATTTTACAGCTTCGGCGAGAGCGGCATAAGCGAGTAGCGTGTTGACCCCACAAAATATCAGTGACAACCAGGCAGTGAGCCCTGCACGGGTGAAGTCTACCCATTCAACGCCACCTATCAATGTGAACGTGGCAACGGCGTAGACCAGAAGGTTTAAAGATTGAGCCCCATATTGTCGACTGAGGAATTTTTGCGAGACCATATATCCCACCCACACCATACCGGCTAGAACAATCAAAAAATCAGCGTAATAATAGTCTGCCACGTTCTGAATGCGGCTTTGCTGGTCATGAAAAAAAAGGTACAGACCACTTCCTGCGATGACCATTCCCAGAATCTGCCTAAGAGCCAAATGTTCATGAAAAACATAGACCCCCGCCAACACCAGAAACACCGAAGCGGTCTGTATCAGAACCGCCATATTGGAAGGCCCACTCAAGTCCACCCCCACCGTCACCCAATAATAATTCGCGGATAGACAGGCCCCTCCCAGGATTCCCATCCACGGGGGTTTGCGAAGAATGCTTAGAGGTTCATGCGCTTTCCATTGCAGAATGGCTGCAAGAATCAAAAATGCAAACAGGAACCGGAACCAAGCAATCGTCCCGGCATGAAAACCTTGCAGGGCGATTTTGAGAAAAATAGGTAAAACACCCCAAAGTAAAGCAGTGGCGAAAAAGAACAAAATACCACGAAGGTAGTGAGAGGAAACCACTAGGTGCCCCTTGACAGGGAAGGCAGATAGCAATGGCTCGTCAAGTCGAGATAAATTGTTGCTCGCCAGACCAGACTATTGCTCGTTACACCCCTTCGGGGCATGAAATTTTCGGAAGAGGATATCACAGCCTCCCGCTTAGTGAAGGTTGGAAAAATTTTTCAAAATGGTGAGCCCCAGACGCTGACTTTTTTCGGGATGAAACTGAAACGCATGGATATTTTCGTGACGGATCCCAGAGGTGAAATCGGTTCCATAACAGGTAGTCGTCGCAACAATGGCAGGGTCCTGCGGAACAACATAATAGGAGTGCACAAAATAAAAGTAGGACTCATCGGCCACCGAATCAAACAACGGGTTGCCCGGAACCACTCGCACCGTGTTCCACCCCATATGAGGAATTTTTAATGGCTCACCAGAGTCAGATCTTGCATTTTTGAATCCCACCACTTTTCCGGGAAGGATACCCAGCCCGTCTACATGACCAAATTCTTCTGCTTGATCAAACATAAGTTGCAGGCCAAGGCATATCCCTAGAAAAGGTTTGCCGCTTTTGGCCGACTGGCAAACGGTATCAATGAGATCCAGCTTCTCCAGGTTGGCCATACATTCCTTGAATGCCCCGACACCGGGAAGCACCACAGATTTAGCTGAAAGGATTTTTTTGGAATCGCTGGTAACAATCGCTTCGGCACCCACTGCTTCAAAACCCTTTTGCACGGAACGGAGATTGCCCATTCCATAGTCAATAATAGCGATCAACTATAGGGTTCCTTTGGTCGAGGGAACGTCTCCCGAGCGGGAGTCCAACGTGCAGGCAGAGTCTAAAGCACGGGCAAAAGATTTAAATAACGCTTCCGTTATGTGGTGGAGGTTGCTCCAATAGGGAGAGTTGAAATGCAAGGTCATGCCACTGTTGGCAGCAAAAGCCTGAAAAAACTCAGGAACAAGTTCGACATCGAACTCGCCAAGCTTGGCTTTGGGAAGTTCCAGGTTGAATACAAAAAAAGCTCGCCCGCTGATATCAATAACACACTGGGCCAAAGCTTCGTTCAGTGGCACGCTGGCCTCCGAAAACCGGCGAATGCCCTTTTTATCTCCTAATGCTTCCTTGAAAGCCTGCCCAACAGCTATCCCCACATCTTCCACCGTGTGATGAAAGTCTATATGCGTATCACCCTGGGCTTTAACCGTCAGGTCAAAATAACCGTGCCGAGCCAATTGCGACAACATATGATCCAAAAATGGGACAGGGGTCTGTATATCCTGAATCCCGGTTCCATCCAGATTCAGACTGACTTCAATTTGAGTTTCGCTCGTAGAGCGCTTAACGCAGGAAGTTCTAGCCATTCAGAGGTTGCTTTACCTTAATATCTTCTTTTTTGCCATTTCCGGAATAGGAAACTTTTTCACCATTCGCAGAATGAGGCTTCTTGCTATTATCGGCGGCCCATTCTTTTCCATTACCAGAGGCTGCCATCTCGGCAACCGCTCCATAAAAAGTCATGATAGTTTCAAACATGCCATCCGGATCCAGCTTAAGAATTTTACGCTGTATAGTCGTTGAACCGTGCTCCAAAACAATGTCTCCAAGCCCGATACATTTTACAGGAACATGAAATACCTCCTCCTCCTGCAAGGCCTCCAGAACAGCCGACCCAAAACCACCTTTGAGGGAATGTTCTTCAGTGGTGACCAGGCATCGTGCTTTAAGTGCGTATTTGACAATCAAATTTTTATCCACTGGCTTGGCAAACCGGGCATTGATAACGGCAACGCTGACACCTTCCTTCTCAAATTTATCAGCCACTTCCTGAGCCCATTCCACCGTATGGCCATACGCAATAATGGCAATATCCGTCCCGTCCTGAATCACTTCTCCCTTGCCGATCTCAAGTTCCTTCATTTCAGGGTCGAGCGGTACTCCTAAACCAGGACCTCGGGGATAACGAAGAGCAGCCGGGCCAGGATGACAAACCGCAGTTTTAAGCATATGTCGCATTTCATTTTCATCTTTTGGAGCCATGACTACCATGTTCGGCAAGGTGCGGAGAAAAGCAATATCGTACAATCCTTGATGCGTCGCGCCGTCCTCCCCTACTATCCCAGCCCTATCCATGGCAAACGTCACAGGCAGATTCATCAGACAGATGTCGTGAACAACCTGGTCATACGCCCTTTGTAAAAAAGTGGAATAAATGGCCACAACAGGACGAAAGCCTTCTATCGACAGTGCTCCGGCAAATGCAACTCCGTGTTGCTCAGCCATACCCACATCAAAGGTCCTGTCGGGGAATTCTTTACCAAACTTACTGATTCCTGTCCCATCCGGCATCGCAGCGGTAATACCAATAACCTTCTCATCCTCTTTAGCCAGTTTGATCAGCGCATCAGCAAAAACATTGGTATAAGCCGGGTTGGCTTTCTTCTTATGAAATTCACCGGTAGAAACATTGAAAGGCTTGGCACCATGCCAGACATCGGCCTTCTCTTCCGCCTGTTCATAACCTTTTCCTTTGCGGGTGATGACGTGCATCAAGGTCGGCCCTTTAAGTTCTTTTACAGCATTGAACGATTCGGTCAACGCCTTGATATCATGACCATCTATCGGCCCAACATAACGAAAACCCAGGTCTTCGAATAACCGTCCGGGAATGAACACTCCCTTTATAGCTTCGTCTATCTTATGCGCATAGCGGGTGATTTCCTTGCCGATACCGGGAACAGCCAACAAAAACTGACCTATCTCCTGTTTGATTTTCAACATCACCTGCCCAGTCATAATCTTGCTGAGATGCGCGGACATACCACCCACATTGGCAGAGATGGACATTTCATTATCGTTGAGCACAACAATCATATCACTTTGGATATGTCCGGTATGGTTGAGTCCTTCAAAAGCCATTCCTGCGGTCAGGGAGCCATCGCCAATAACCGCAATGACATCATTATCTTCTTTTTTCAGATCCCGCGCTTTGGCAAAAGCCAGTGCCGCCGAAATGGAAGTACCACCGTGTCCGCAGTTCCAGTGGTCGTGTTCGCTTTCTTCGCGTTTGGTGAAACCACATAACCCTTCATGCTGACGGAGAGTGCTGAACCGATCTTTCCGGCCTGTCAGCAATTTATGAACGTAAGACTGATGACCGCCATCCCATATAATTTTATCCTTCGGGCTATTGAAGACATAATGCATCGCTAAAGTCAGTTCCACTACACCCAGATTGGAGGACAGATGTCCACCTGTTTCGGAAATGCCTTCCAGA
>JACNKA010000140.1 GCA_014382285.1 Nitrospinota bacterium
CGTCAAAGGAACGCCGCTTGATCATGTTCCCATACACCACATTTGACTATAACTCCGCCTATCGGAACAATTGAGAGAAACTTGAATGCCGCGCTGAGAAAAAAGTTGAAATATGACCCGAATGATTTTTTATGAAAAGTGTTAAAAAATCATTCACTTATTGAATTGGGGTACCAGGCAGTAATTTTTAAATACCTTATTTTTAAAGAGGTTGCGGGTAATAGACGGATTTGGTACAAGGTTTGCTATTTAAGGGATGCATGAGCCCCTGTTGGGGTGAATTTTACGGAATTTTTTTGGGGTTTTATGTTTTTATCGAAAAAAAGTCCATTAGTGGCGATCGACATTGGGTCTTCTTCCATCAAGCTGGTTCAGTTGACGGAATTTAAGGAAGGCCAGTATGAACTGATCCGGTTTGGCATGATGCCGTTGGATAAGGAATGTATTGTCGAGGGAGCGATCAAGAAACCCGCTCTGGTGACGGAGGCCCTGAAAAATTTACTCAAAGCCGAAAAAATTCAAAGCCGTTATGCTGTTTCTGCGGTTGCTGGAGAAGCGGTTTTCATAAAGAAAATTAAAGTTCCGGTAATGTCGGAAGAAGAGCTTTCTGCAAAGATAACCCAGGAAGCGGAGCAGTACATTCCATTTGATATTGATGATGTGGCTCTCGACTTTCAGATATTGGGCGCAATACATACTGACAAGGAAGACGAATCCGAACTGGATGATGGCTCGCAAGACAATGACGAGCAAAAAGAGGACTCGAATGAAGAGGGGGAAATGATGGAAGCCCTTCTGGTAGCGGTTCAAAGAGAGGTCATCGATGAGAGAACGGATATTCTTCTTGAGGCAGATTTGAAACCGGCCATCATTGATCTGGATGTGTTTGCCTTGATGAATGCGGCACGGTTGACCACTGATTTGTCATCAATGGGTACTATCGCGCTGATTGATCTGGGGGACTCTTTTACGCATATCAATATTATTCAGGATGGGACAATGGGCTATACCCGGGATATTCCTGTTGGGGGAGGGTATTTAACTAATTTGCTCATGACAAAATTCAGGATTCCTTTTAACCAGACCCTTGACATAAAGCGGGGTAAGTTCTCTTCGGATATTAAAGAAGAGGAGGTCATTGAAGTCATTACCCGGGCCTATAAAAAAGTTTTAGATGAGGTTCAAAAATCATTCGACTATTTTGGCACCCTGTCCGATCACCAGATCGAGCGAGTTTTATTATGTGGAGGGGGAAGCATGATTCGGGGATTAGATGGTTTTTTTGCGAACCATTTAAAGATACCCGTGGAGGTTCTGGATCCTATGCGGGGGGTCAAAATCAATCCCAAAAACTTTGATCAGTCATTGATAGATGAAATGAGCGGGTTGTCCACGGTTGCCCTGGGTTTGGCCACAAGGAGGTTTGACTACAAATGATTCGAATCAATCTCCATGATTATCGATATGAGCTGAGAAAGATCGAGATCCAGAAACGCGTGGTCAAATGTTCTGCGGTCATTATCGCTGCGATTTTTCTTATCATAGGTAGTTGGTTGGTGGGGCAGACTCGCCTGGACTTGATAAGAAGTGAGACACGCAAAGTAGAATCCCAGGTGGCGGGTTTAAAAAGCCACGTTGAAAAGATCAAGGCCATGGAAGTTAAGCAAAAGCGTATGGCGACCATTATTGCGGGAATCGAAGGTTTGCGAGAAAAACAAATGCCGGCGAGCACCATTGTCAGCGATTTGAATACGGTGGTTCCTGAAGGTCTGTGGCTGACCTCTATAATTCAGAAGGACGCAGAGGGGCTTCAGGCAAAAAGAATTCCCGTCATCATGTATGGTGACCCGGCCAAGAAGAAGAAAAAGAAGAAAAAGAAAAAAGTAGCACCTCCAAAAGAGTTTGTGGAGGTCTCTGGCTATGCCCTGACTGAAAAGGGAGTGGTGGAGTACATGAGAAGACTGCAGGAACTTCCCTATTATGAAACAACATTCCTGTATAAATCAGCCCAGGAAGTTATTGGAGATCAGGAAATTTATAACTTTATTATCTATTGTTACATGCCGGAAAAGAAGAAATCGGCTTAATCAACGATTATGGAAAAACTGTTCGACAAATTACCATACGATGATCTTGAGGAGATTCAATTTACCCATTTGCTGGCAGGGGCAATAGGTATTGGTCTGGTGCTTTTCCTCGCTTATTTTTTCACTTTGCACAGTATCTCTAATGAAGAGTTTGAAAATTTCACCAAGAAGAAGAAGGATGCAGAGAGAACTCTCCAGCGGTACAGGGCTACTATTGCGAATGAAGGACAGGTGGCAAAAAATATGGCTCGCGTTAAGGGCCAGTTTGATGCGTTTAAAAACCAAATGCCCGGTCAGGATGAGATTCCTGGTCTGATGCAAAAAATAGCGGCGTTTGGTGAGAACAGGAATATCAAGATGATTGCGCTCACTCTGGAGGAAGGTGAAATCGGAGATTTTTATAAAGAGATTCCCTTGAAAGTCCAGATAAATGGAGAATTATGGGTCACGCTTGATTTCATCGAATATATGCAGAATCTTTTGCGTCTGGTGAGTTTTGAAGATTTGATATTGCAGGGTCGGGCTCCCAACTCTAAAGCAAAGGGAACCGGCCCCTTGAACACCACCTTAACGGCAAAGACTTACTCGTTTCTGGAAGGCTCCGAAAATCGTGCGGGGAAAACAAAGGAGTCTCCTAAGGCTGAAGTGGTAAATAAGAAAAAGGGACATTGAGATTCTTTAAAGGATGATATCTGAAGATGCCAGTTAGGTTTTATATGAGAAGTATATTTTTTCTGTGGATAGCTCTGGCAGGGGTCCAGCCTCTTTGGGTCTGTGCAATGACTCCTCCTGCCCAGGAAGATCTGCGGAACCATAATCTCAATACCTTATTAAAACTCACCGGGCTTAAAGATATTTTAGGAAACATCGAATCTATTGTGCAAATATCAGGGGATATTGATAAAGGTGCTTTGGCACCAGGGCAGGATGAATTTGCCAGAGGAATCATGCGCAAAGCCTATTCCCCCGGAAAATTTCATGGCACTCTCAAACGATCTTTTATTGAAGACTACAAACCTCAATATGTTCAATCGGTAGTTCAATGGTATCGAAGCGCATTGGGGAAAAAAATACTAAGGCTTGAAAATGAGGCGATTGATTCAGCCAACCGGTTAGCGTTGGAATTGTTCGTGAAAAAATTATTGGACTCGCCTCCCAGCGAGGCACGAATAAGGTTGGTAGAGAAGATTGAGCGTTCCGCTTATGAGACGGAGGCTGGAAAAGCGCTTTTTCTGGGGTATGTAAAATTGATGCATCCCTTTAATGAAAATTTTGAAGGAAAAAAAATCAGTAAAGCATTACGAATACTAAAGGGAACCATTACCGAACCCATGCGGGAAGTTGTTTTGCGGGCCCGGCTTTTTAGCTACAGGAATCTTGAGGATAAAGACCTGAGGGAGTATGCCAGGTTTTTAAATTCCCAGGCCGGTCGGTGGTTCAGCCAGACGGTTTTGGAAGGTTTCAAGAAAGGGATTAGGCAAGTTCTCTATAAGGGCGAGCTCATTCGGGTCGAGTTAGTAAGGGAAATCGACGCTGGTGGACCGGAGTATCCTCTGTTGAGAAACATGGTTCCACCCGGTCAACGATACCTGCTGATTGGGAAGCGCGATCCATTCCGGCCTTTGGTGAACGATCAGGGGCTGATTGATTTCTCTAAAAGAGATCAACGTAGGCTTGAGCCCCGCCTGTTCGGGGGCGAGTTGAAAAATATTGCACCGATAGCCTTGGCGGTTTTTACGAAAATTAAAACTCAATATCCCAAACTCTATAAGAAGCTGAAGTATTTCGAGGTCTTGTTTAACAACCAGGAAGCATTGGAAGATTTGGAAGATGATGAATACGCCCGAATTGTAGAAGATTATCGTGATGTGCTGGAGAGGTCGTCTAATATCAAAATGGATGAGTCACCCCTGCAGGTTGAATATGATTCTCTTCGAATGACGGGAATTATCCAGAAAAAATCGCAAGCGGTGGCTATGATTGAGATTGAGACAACCGGATACGCGGTGAAAAAAGGCGACCTGATTGGTCCTTCCTTCGGGTATGTGAAAGAAATACTCAGCGATCAGGTAATCGTGATTGAAAAGTTCAGGGATTACCTCGGTAGAATCCTGACGAATCAAAAAATTATCCAATTTTACCAGAGTACATCTAGCGAGGGTAATACGAACTCATGAGAAAACAAATGTTCAAAAAATCCCATTACTTAATGATAACTTTTCTTTTGTTATTTCTGACAGGTTGGCCGGTGGCTACCGTAAATTCTGCAGCTTTGCCTGGAGGCCATCAACAGGAGTCGAGCATTGGCCGAGAAGGGGGGAAGGCAGTTCCGTTAACGGTATTAGCTCAAAACCAGAACGGAGGTTCGAGTAATGAGTCTTTTGGGGAAATTATTTTTCTCAATACAAAAGAAGACGGGCAAAGCTCCATTGTTTCTATCGAGTCTACACAGCCCGTTCAATACACTGCGTTCAAACTTCTGAATCCGCTCCGACTGATTTTGGATTTCCCGAAAATGGATCAGGGAAACTTGACCAGCCGCATTCAGGTTGATAAAGGGGTTGTAAATTCCATTCGCCCTATCCATTTTAAAGAGGCCGGTGTATTACGTCTGGAAATCGTTCTCAACCAGTCGGCGGATTATGAAATTCAAAAACCGACAAAAAATAAATTAACTGTGCATCTCCAATCCTCAGAGTCGGTGTCGAGCCAGGAGTTGGCCAGGTCTGTAAATGAGACCACCCCTGAGATCGCCAAGGATGACACGACATCTGTCATCGCGGCTAAAAATAATACCGACTCTGAAGATACGTGCTTCCCAATGCTTTACGGAGAGAAGGAAACTATTTCTCTGGATTTTCAGAATGCAGATGTCCGTAACCTTTTTAGAATCTTTGCGGAGATCAGTGGGTTCAATGTCATTCTTTCTCCTGAAGTAAAGGGCTCCGTAAATATTAGAATGATGGATGTGGCCTGGAATGAGGCGATGGAAATTATTCTCACCAACAGTGGTTTAGGCCGAGAATGTTTCGGAAGCAATATTGTTCGAGTTGTTTCCAGAACAGTTCTTGAGGTCGAGGAGGGAGCTCGAATTGCTGAAAAAAACCGTACGGCAGCAGCAAAAGCCAGCGAGCGGGATGCGCAAGATCTGGTCACCGAGGTGGTTCGTATCGATAATGCAGATATCGCTGCGCTTGCGGTGAACCTCAATGCCTTGAAGAGCGCTCGCACGGATGCTCAAATTACTGTGGATGCTCGCACCAACACACTAATTATAAATGATCTGCGCCAACATGTGGATAATATGCTAGAGACCATCAGTGTTCTGGATGTTCCCACAGCCCAGGTCTTGATTGAGGCGAAGATTGTTGAGATCAATAAATCTTTTACCCAGGAACTGGGTGTTCAATGGGGCTTGACCGGTGAGTTAGATAGTCAGACTCCTGGTAATGCAGCGCTCTCCGCAAGTCCCAATTCCACCACCGGGGGTAATTTTCTTGTGGATTTAGCCCAGAATGCGAATCAAAAAGCAGGGAATATATCCGGGTTTGGTATGGCCATGGGAGCCTTGATTCCGGGATTGAGTCTGAATATGCGGCTGGAGGCTCTGGAGACTCAAGGAAAAGGGCGGATTCTTTCCAGCCCTAAAGTCACGACTGCCGACAATAAAGAAGCGAGGATAAGAAGTGGTAGACAGATCCCATATCAGGTAACTTCGGCCGAGGGCAACTCGATCCAGTTTATTGATGCTGAACTCAGTCTTCAGGTCGTTCCGCATGTCACCTCCGACAACAAGGTTTATCTGGTGATTGACGCGACCAAAAATGCCGCAGACTTTACTCAGTTGGTGGGAACCACGCCAACGATCACCACTAAGGAAACTCACACAGAAGTTTTAGTCGGGAATGGGGACACCACTGTTTTAGGTGGAATTTACGAAAGCACCTCAACCGAGAATAAAAAGGAAGTTCCGTTTTTTTCAAAAATACCTTTGCTGGGTCTTTTGTTTCAAAGTTATGCTGATTCCGATACGATTAGCGAACTGCTGGTGTTTATCACCCCCACCATCATTGAAACAAATTGAAATTGGTGTTGAAGGCCATTTGAATAAGGCTGGGAAGATTCACGCACAACAAAACTCTTACATAAAGATATTATAGGACTATGCAACGCTTAAGCATTGACCTGGGTGAAAGAAGTTATGACATTCTTATCGGCTCGGGTCTCAGGAAGCGGGCGGGTGAGTTTCTCAAGGCCGTCTTAAAACCCAGCCGGATTGTGATCATCACCCACCCTTCTATCAACGACCTTTATGGCGAAGAGGTGGCGGAAAACTTTGTTGCCCAAGGGTGGGCCACCGACATCATTGAAGTTCCCGAAGGCGAGTCCTCCAAGAACCTGGGCCAGGCTGAAAAAATATACGACCACCTGTTGGAATTGAATTGCGACAGGAAATCCGTTTTAGTTGCTTTAGGTGGCGGAGTGATTGGCGATCTGGTGGGTTTTGTCGCAGCGACTTATCAGAGGGGCATTCCTTTCGTGCAAGTGCCGACTACTTTACTTTCCCAGGTTGACAGCAGTGTTGGAGGAAAAACAGCAGTCAATCACCCTAAGGGGAAAAATATGATTGGGGCGTTTTACCAGCCGCGCTTAGTGGTGGCGGATCTGGAAACTCTCAGGACGCTTCCCCAGAAAGAATATCGGGCAGGACTGGCGGAGATTGTTAAATATGGAGTCATCGCCGATGCCAGACTTTTTGAGTTTTTAGAAACCAATTATAAGAAAATTCTCAACCTTGATTCCGAATGTCTCTCCCACATCATTGAGGTCTCCTGCGCCATAAAGGCGAGAGTGGTTGAAAAGGATGAGAAAGAAAGCCATTATCGGATGATTCTGAACTTTGGCCATACCTTTGGTCACGCCATTGAATCGCTGACAAGGTATTCCCAATTCATCCATGGCGAGGCGGTGTCGATAGGAATGGTGCGTGCTGCACAATTGTCTCATTCAATGGGGAAGTGCACGGAAGAAGTTTCAAAACGTTTGCAAGCCTTGCTGAAAAATCTGGGCCTGCCGGTAGATATGCCGGAATTGGATTCCGCAGCCGTGATTGAATCTTTGTATCATGATAAAAAAACTATGAATCGTAAAATAAGGTTTATTCTGGTTAATGAAATAGGTTCCATCGAAATTGTAGACCAGGTGTCGGAAGCGGAAATTTTAAAAGTACTTTGAGTCGGTTATCGAGGTTAAATTATGTTAGCCAGACAAGCAATGTCAATATTGATTATTTTTGCATTGATATGGGTTGTCGATGCAGACGCTACCATTTACAAATGGAAAGATGAAAAAGGTAAAACCCATTTCACCGATGACCCTACCAGGGTTCCAGAAGCATTCCGTAAAAAGCCCTTTATAAAAGGTTCCACAACTCCCCCAAAGCCCCAAAAAACTGAGAGAGGAAAAGCGCAGGTTGAGGGAGGTGGTATCTCAGAAAAAAAAGAGGGTGCCAAAAATGAAATAAAAGAAGGGGGCAAACAGGAAGGTTTGACGGAGGCAGAGCGTTCTGCCATTGAAGCCGCAGTAAGTTTTCTAAAGGAGGATATCCCTCGGTACGAAAAATATTATACTTATCCGCCCAGCCGGAGTAAATTTCGCTTTATCAAGCTGGCTGTGGCAGGTGCGACCACTCAAAAACAGTCTATGCTGGATCAAGTCAGCCAGCACGATCTTCCTTTACTTGAGTCATTTGCCGGGTTCCTGAAAACGAGCATTGCCGAAGATGAAAAATCTCAGAAAGTCATGCCGACCACCATTGTATCGACTCGCCAAACCCAAACGCTGATGAACAGGTTAAAGAGTGAAACCGAGCAGGAAAAACAGCTTCTGGAAAAATTGACCACCGCTCTCAACGCTCAAAATATTGATACGGCGGATAAGTGAATGCGATTAGTCATTCCACAATTCTGTTAGAGGCTCTGATTTAAACCGAATACAGCCTCCCCGATTTGTGGCACGTATATAATAGTGTCGGTCAGGTAACAAAATTTGTAACAGCGTCTCTGATTTCAAGTTTTATATTTTCTTGCTGAATACTTTTTTCTTCTACAAGTTATTAAAAAACCACTTGTAATTATTGCAGTGCTTTCATTTTCATTGTTTTGGTCTATATCTTGCTTTTAAAAGGTCGAAGGGGAAATATTCTACTCGTCCCTTTTCGGGTGCCTCCCTATTTGGGGTTTGTTTAATGAGGTTTTGCCCTCATAATGAAAAAATTAGCCCAGTAATAGATTATTGATTTAGAGAGATGACCATGAATCCTGTAAAAAATAATTCCGGTTTCACCCTCACTGAGGTTCTTATTGCGGCCGTGATTGTTGTTGCCGGAATAATGGCTTACCTCATGGTCTCTGGAAATGTTATAGGCCAAAATGCGCAAAGTAAAAAAAAGACAATAGCCGTGACCCTGGCGCAAGACAGAGTGGAGTCGATTAAAAATACTGCTTTGACTGTTTCGTTGGATGGTGCGGACGGGCTGGCTTCTCCAACTGAATCTGCGGGAGTCTGGACTGCCAATGCCACGGGAGAAGTGGTGGATGCGACAGGAACTGCGGGAACAGCAGATGACATATATACCCGCACCTGGACGATCACTGAACATGCTACATTAGCGGAATTTTATACGGTGGCTGTGACCGTTACATGGGATGGCAGTAAAACGATCACCCTTGATACTCTGATTTCTCAATAAGGGTTAAGTTATGAAAAATAATTCCAGAAATTTGCATAACGAGCGCGGGTTTACCATGATTGAACTCATGCTCGCCGCGCTTATCGGAATCCTTATTATGGGCGTGGCCGTTTATGTGTTTACTAAACAGGAAAAGTCTTTAAGAACGGAAAATTCATCCACCAATATACGGGCCAAAGGACGTCATGCGATTAAAATTCTTGCGCAGGAACTGAAGGAAATCGGGTTTGGCTTGCCTTCCGGTGAAGGGTTTGTGGCACCCGACCCGGTAGCAAATTCTTCAACACTGAGTTACCGGGCTAATATGTTTGATGTGCGCGCTTCCACACCTCCAAGCGCAGCGAGTGGAGGAAGCATAGGCGATACAGACATCGATGTGGTTGATAGTGGAACGACATTCAGTGATGGCGATAAAATTATTATTTATAACCCCAGCTATGAGGACTCGGAGCTGAATACTGTGAGCGGAACGCCTTCCGCCACCAGCATTCCGCTGGGTAGTGGTTTGGCGAATAATTATTCATATGGGGTAAATTCAAAACTGGTAACCATCAATAAATATAATGATGTGGTTGTTGATTTGAGCGGCACAACTATCAGGAAAACTATCGATGGGGGAACGCCTGTGCCTCTTGCCGGTGATGTGTCGGCCCTGGCTTTTGATTTTTATGGAGTGACCAGTACGACTCTGGTTCGCACAATAGGAATTACGATCACAATGCAGGATTCCTCAGATGCCAGCATTACTCAGGATTTCAGCACGGATATTACTTTAAGGAATTAATATTATGCTCAAAAATAATAGATTCCATAATTTGTGTCACCGAAAAACCTTTTTGGGCTCAGGGCACCTTTCCAATCAAAAAGGCATAGCCCTTGTTACAGGTTTGCTTCTGATGGCTGTGCTAACTCTATTGAGTTTTACCGCCGTTAAATGGGCTTCCAAGGACATCACCCGGACCAAAAATTACACTCAAATCCTTCAGGCGACCTATATAGCCGAGGCGGGAATTCACAGGGCTTTAAATTATTTCAATTACACTGCCGCAGGTACCAGTCCCGGGGAAGCGGCCAATGGCTTTAGTGACGAGTTGGACGGTAGCAACTGGCCGGCCGGAACATTCACCAGTATAGCGATCGGTGCTGATGGCGGAACCTATACGGTGACTGCTCAGGATAACAACGATGACGATAGTGATACTAGCGTTGATGCGGACTACAGCATTGTTCTCACCTCTACCGGGGCTATAGATGGAATCACAGTCACTGTAGAAGCGGTTATTTATAGGCCTATGTTTAAATCCGAGCATGCCATCTTGTCGGAAGGGGGTGTGAAGGTTGCCGGAAGTTCAACATTGATTACCGGAACAAACGGGTCCGTGCACACCAACAGCAATTTTACCCAGTCGGGGGGGCCCACTGTTTCTGCCGGTGCAACTGCATCGGGAACCTGCCCGGGAGACCAGTGTAATGGTTCTGGCGTAGCCGAAGAGTATGTTCCGGTTGTTGAGCCTTCGGACTATGAGTCGTATGCGGATTACATTTTTAATGCAGATGGAACCATTTATGCGCAAGGTACCGTTATCGATATATCAGGGAACACCCTTTTTTCGAAATTTTCCCATAATGCCCAAGGTTGGTCGGTGGGAAACAGCTCGGTAGTTGGGACATCCATTCCAAATCAGGCGACCCTTTATTTTAAGGATGATTTTAAAGCCACATCTGTTGGTGATGCTGCCACTCCGTGGGAAGCTACCTTGATTGTTGAGAAAAGTATTGCCTGGACAGGAAGCGCGTATATTAAAAATTGGAAAGACCCCGCTCTTACAGAGGATCTGCAAAATCTTTTTTTAATTGCGGGAAATGATATCAAGATGAGTAGTATGCAGCAGGACACTCAGGGTTTGATCGCTTGCAAGGATCAGGCATCTCTTTCTGGAGGTGCCAACCTGGAGGGATATGTTATTTCAAATAATTTAACCACTTCAGACAACACGGTCAATGAATCAGAGACCGATGTTTCTGGAGGCATAACCCTCACTTATAATGGTGACTTGCCCGCCCCGTTTTTGAGCGACAAGGTGACTGTCCTTGCCTGGCAGAAAACTTAAAGGCACCAGACCTGCACTTCCTTTAACACCCCTCCTTGCCAATTGCCTTCACAGGGATTAAATTGATAACGGCAGACTATATTGATCATTCTGCTGCTGTTGATTTCTTTAATCTCTGGAGGAGCCAGTCATGGCAATCAAAACCTACAAGAATTTTATAGATGGAAAATGGGTAGCTTCTTCCAGCGGTGAAACCTTCGATAACATCAACCCCGCCAACCACAAAGAAATTCTCGGGCGGTTCCAGAAATCTAATGCGAATGATCTGAACAAAGCGGTGAAGTCTGCCGTCAAGGCTCAGGAAGGGTGGAGAAACCTGCCGGCTCCCAAGCGCGGTGAAATTCTTTTCCGCGTCGGTGAACTACTGATCAAACATAAAGAATCTCTGGCAAGAGACATGACCCGTGAAATGGGAAAAGTTCTTAACGAAACCCGGGGCGATGTTCAGGAGGCGATTGACCTGACCTATTACACAGCCGGGGAAGGCCGACGATTGCAGGGGGAGACCGTTCCCTCTGAATTGAATAACAAGTTTTGCATGACGGTCAGAATGCCGGTGGGTGTGGTGGCGGCGATCACGCCCTGGAACTTTCCCATTGCCATTCCATCCTGGAAACTGATTCCTGCCCTGGTCTGCGGTAATACCGTAGTGTTCAAGCCCGCCAGTGACACGCCTTTTTCGGCCTATCGTTTTGTAAAACTCTTTGAAGAAGCCGGCTTGCCACCTGGGGTGTTGAACTTTGTCACCGGTTCGGGGCTAGAGATCGGCGAACCCCTCATAGAGCATCACAATATCAATCTGGTTTCTTTTACCGGTTCGACCGATACCGGGGCGACGGTGGCGCATAAATGTGCCTGGAATATGAAACGGTATTCCCTGGAAATGGGCGGAAAAAATGCCATCATCGTGATGGACGATGCCGATCTCGACCTCGCCGTGGAAGGTGTGATATGGGGGGCGTTTGGGACGACCGGGCAACGGTGTACTGCCTGTAGCCGTGTTGTTGTGCACAAAAAAATCCTCAAAAAATTTACTAACCGTCTTCTCAAACGAACAAAAACACTTCGCCTGGGAGATGGACTCAAAAATACTACCGATGTCGGGCCTTTGATCAACGAGGCGCAACGGCAGAAGGTTTTGAGTTATTGCAAGGTGGGTGTGGAAGAAGGAGCTAAACTACTTCTGGGCGGCAATAGTTATAAGAAGGGTAAATGCCGGAATGGATTTTTCTTTGAGCCGACGTTGTTTGCGGAGGTGTCTCCAAAAATGCGCATTGCGCAGGAAGAAATATTCGGCCCGGTGTTGAGCATACTGGAATGCAAGAACCTGGATAATGCGGTGGAAATTGTCAACGATTCAAGGTTTGGTTTGTCATCGGCGATTTATACGCGGGATGTGAACCGAGCCTTCAAAGCCATCGAAAAGCTCGATACGGGGCTCACCTACATCAACTCTTCAACCATAGGGGCGGAAGTGCAGCTTCCGTTTGGGGGTACCAAGGGAACGGGTAACGGTCACCGCGAAGCCGGGACCACCGCGCTGGAAATTTTTACTGAATGGAAATCGGTGTTTGTCGATTATAGCGGTGCCCTGCAAAAAGCCCAGATAGAGGATTGAAGAATTGAATTTGAAAACGCTAATAGATTCCTGACTCAAGAATAGTCTGTTTCTATGTTAGAATTCCTACCACCAGCCGCTACTCATTTTTGTAGCCACTGCCTGCAGTGCAGCTAAGTTCCTTGTGCATTAAGCAGAAATTTAATTACCGTAGAGAAAAACTTTAAACCTAAATCCAGAAGCGCAACGGCCCTTGTCCGATCATGAGGGAATAGACCTATCGGCTGCGGGGCCTCCCCCGCTTTCACGGAGAAAAGTCATCATACACATTCCAGATGAACAGCGGCACGACCATGAGGGCCAGTCTGAGTCTTCGCGTTTAAAATTTTCCATATTATCCAGCGGTAGTGGTGGTAACGCGCTTTATATTGAGGCGGACGGAAAACGTATTTTGATTGATGCCGGGTTGAGTGAAAAAAAACTCTCCCAACGCATGGCTCATATTGACCGGTCTTTTAGTGGACTGGACGCGGTGTTTGCCACGCACGAACATTCCGACCACATCCGTGGCATGGGTCCGTTATTAAGGAAACATAAACTTCAGCTCTTCACGACTGAAGGGACTTATAAACGTGCCGGTTCTACTATGGGAACGCTTCCCGGCTTCAATCCGATCCGCGCCGATCAACCTGTTGAATTTGGCGAACTAGTGGTGGAACCTTATGCCACCCCTCATGATGCGGAAGAATCGGTGGCTTTTGTCATTCATTACCGGGGGTTGCGCCTGGGCCTGGCCACTGACTTGGGGCAAGTGACAACAGAGGTTAAAAATAAATTGCAAAACCTGGATGTCCTTCTCATCGAGTCCAATCACGATGTGGACATGCTGGATGCCGGCCCCTATCCCTGGGTTACCAAGAGAAGAATTAAAAGTGATGTGGGTCACCTTTCCAACGAAGCCTGCGGCGAATTATTGTCATCGGTCAAACACTCCGGCTTACGTCTCGTTGTGTTGATGCATATGAGTGAAACCAACAACCATCCGGAACTGGCCCGAATCACCGCCCGCCAGGCCCTGGGCCAGGACACGCCGGAAATGATCATCGCCGAACAAAATCACCCCACCCCGTTAATGGCTTTATAGCTGGCACTGATTGGCAAGAAAAATAATGAACGGTATAGACAAGGATAAAATCATTGGCAGTTGGTTTGGCATGGCGGTTGGTGATGCCATGGGCCGTTCATCAAAGGGATTGAAACCAGCCGCCATCCAACAGATTTTCGGGGCGATGGATGGCTTCAAAGATGTGCGCCCGATTATGGGGAAGGGAATTAAAAATTACCGCATGCAAGGGCTGTATGGGGCACCTGCCCAATGCGCTCTGGTGGTAGCCGAGGCCTTACTTAAAAACAAAAAACAGTTTCTGCAGGAATCGGCAAAAAATTTTAAGGAGCTTGCGAAAGCGGGGCCAGAAGGTTATTTCGGGGCCTACCGCAACCACTCGGCCTGCCTGTGGCGAGCGGTGGATCTGCTAGACGATGGGGAGGTGCAGGTCTCGGAACAAAACTCTTCAACATCGCTGTTTGTCAACATGGCCGTTCCCCTGGCTTTGTTTCAGGGCAAATGGTCCAAAACATTGGCTAAGCAATGTTTTGATGTCTGCCTGTTGATGAGCCAGAACCGGTTTGAAGTGGTGGGAACCGTGTTGGCCGGATTTTTAGTGACTCGATTTCTAGCGTCGCGTTCCGAAGAGAATCCTCTGGTGCCTGCCGATATTTTGCGGGAGGCAGAAGAAATATGTCGTCAGGCAGAAGCGGAATATCAGCAAAGGTTCCCGTCATCGGAGGACGGGGGGCTTAAGGGCGTGAATGCATTGAGCGGAGCCTTGAAAGGTTTGGCGGAAAAATTTCACGATCAGGATCTCCTGCAATGGCTCTGCGAATATTCCAACCCTTTCACCAAACCGGAAATCCATAACCCTTCACAAGGGTTTGTGATGACTTTGCTTCCTCTGGCTTTGCATTGCGTGCTTCATCCGCCCGAGCCGGGTTTTGCTGCTACCCTCACGCATTCCCTGAGTCACGGGCGGGAGACGGAAATGCTGGGTGCCTTGGTGGGAAGCTGGGCCGGAGCACTGTATGGATTTGATAGTATCCCGACTTCATGGAAAAGCGGATTGGTCAATGCAAAGGAAATCCGACTACGGGCAGAGGCTTTGTCGGCCCGGCGCGGGAAGAACGAACAAAAAAATCTGTTCGATATGGAAGCGGGGCTGACTGCCAAGGAGTTTGAGGAAGCTAAACGCAACTCATCGAAAGAAAAGAAAAAAGGGGTTCAACTCAAATCGTCCGACCTCTGGGCTGATGACGAGGATGAGGCTCTTGTTCCCTCTAAAGAGGACAGGGCTGAATGGAGAAAATTTCAGAAGGAAAAAACCAAATCGAAACGGGACCGCCGCAAAAATATTCCCTCCATGGAAGATTCATAGCTGTCCCTAGCCGAAAAACCGGCGGAAAAACAAATCTCTTCCCGTTCCCCCTGTCCTGCCGAGAAGCCTTTAAATGATTGAAACTAAATGTTTAATTTTTTTGAGTTTAGGGTTACAATGAGAACATCCCAACTTGGCCTGAGTATTGGATGTTGTCCAGGGCCTTTTGATTTTGGAAGGAGATGCCGGTGAATATTTTGAAGTTTGCAGTTTCATTTATATTTTGTTTGATGTTACCCGCAGAGGTCTTGGCAGATACGAAGCCGACTGATAATCAAACCGCGAAACCGATTGCAACCGCCGCCGATAAAACTGCTGTCCCCGCAAAAGCCGAAAAGAAAAAACCGGAGGGTCTGGTCATAGGCAAAAACCTCAAAGTAGGGATGCCTTTAGAAGAAGCGATCAAACTGCTCGGCATTCCTCGCTCCATCAAAGTCAAGCGCGGAACAGAATCCACACTAGACAGCATTTCCATTGAGTACGCGAATCATGGAATCGTCATACATTTTCTGAGCGATAAAAAGAAAATTGAGGCTTTGGAAGTTCTGCCTCAATTTGTTGGCCGGTTTGCAGAAGGGGTCAAAATGGGAGCAAAGGTTGCGGCCATGATTGACAAGTATGGAGTGCCTCAGTCGATGAATGCCAGCCTGGCCAAATACCCTGAAAGGGGAATGTACTTCTCCCTCAAAGAAAACGTACTGGTCGCGGCGCATGTCTTTGCAAAAAACAGCAAGATCCTCAGCCATCAACTCTACAAAAACCGCCGTTAGGCGCGGGGCCAGTGTGCAATGGCTTTATCTGGCAAGCTAACATTCTTCTCAGCTGAAAAAGCTAGTTCACCACTTCCCTATATGATCCCCCCTGACAAGGGGGGCTAGGGGGTTGCTTTGTTTGCTCATTTCTTCCCTTTGTTCATAAAACATTGTATTCAAATTTGAAAAAGAGGGAGCAAACCCCCTCAATCCACCTTGTCAGGGGGAAGTTTGGTTTTTGACGACCGCGCCAGTGTGACGCTGGGCACAATGAGCCGCCGTCTTGATCGCTAAAAAAACTATTGCTAGTTGTCCCTTCGGGGCATGAGAGATAACGAAGAAATATCACAGCCCCACGCTGAGTGGGCTAGTTGGCCCCACGCCGAGTGGAGAGGGCGAATATTGCGTCTCGGGTTAGTTCGAAGTGAGAGCTTTTGCCGTTTCCTGACTGCCGTGCATTTTCCAGCAATAAAGCGTGGAGCAGAGGGTGTTGCGAGGCGTTGTTCTCCAGAAGGCTCAGGGCTTTATCTTCCAGCCCATGTTCCAGATAGAAGGTAGACAATAAAAGCACTAGCAGAGATGGGTCTTTCGTTGCTTCGAGAGATTCTTCATAGGTGCTTAAAAGGTCCTGATAGTCTTCGGATTCCCTGAGAGCGATTTGCGAACGCACCAGGCAGGCGGTATCGCCGGTTTTTTGAAATCCGGTTTTCCAGATTTTTAGCGCCGGTTTTTGTTTGCTAGATTCGATATAGGCATCGCCCAATGACAAGTAGGCCGGCAGGCATTGTTCACAAGTGCGAATAGCCTGTTTAAATTCAGAAATAGCGCCGTCCCGGTTTCCCGTTTGCAGACTTTTCTTGCCGAGTTCGACAAGGTATTGGCCCAGATTGCTTTGTTCCTTTTTCCATTCCTCATTATTATCCCGCAGTAAAGGCAGAATTCTTTTTTGCAGGACGCAAACTTTCTTAAAGTCTTCCTGTTTTAAATAAATATTACGAAGATGAAGTAAGGGGGCGACTGTTCCCGGATTCATCCCCTGCATTTTTTGGAGGAGTGCGATTTCATCACTTTGGCGTCCGGTTTTAGAATAAATATCTGCCAGATCAAAGAGAGCATGGATATTTTGTGGGTCAAGGGATAGGGCTTTTTCATAAAAAATTTCAGCCTGATCGGGTTTTCCGGTGGCAGAAAGGATTCGGCCCATCAGGTTGAGTGCGCCGACATGCTCTGGAGATGTGTCGAGGAGTTTTTCGATAAGCCTTTGCGCTTTATCAGTTTTGCCGCAGATGAAAAGGCTTTCTCCCTTTTTGAACAGGGTCTCAACCTTGATATTCTTTTTTTCGATCTGGTTATTTTTGAAACTAATTTTCCAGCGCGCCAGTGCATTTTTGAAATTAAAAGTCCAGAACAGAAAAACCGTAACGATCACACCAACGAGGATAGAACCTAGCACAAGGAGAACGGTCGGTAACTTCAGTGAATGGTTTTGGGTAATGTGAACCACTGAATCATGGGGATTCAGGAACGCCGTGTAAATGGATAGTAGCGCAAAAATCAGAAAGACAATGATTTGCTTCAGGGACACGCTTAATTCTCCTCGAACGAGTTTTCGTCGTTGACGATAATGGTCTTGTGGTTTTTTTCCATTTCACTCAAGCATTGAGTGCAGAATTCCGTGTAAGGGACCACTGCCAGTCGAGCTTCGGGAATAGCACTTTCGCATTGGGCGCATATGCCATATTCCCCTGCGGAAATTTTTTCGATGGCGAGATCAACCTGCTTGAGTTTTTGCCATTCCTGTTCGCCCAGCTCTCCTTCCAACTGACGGTTATAGGCGCGTGCGGCATCATCGCTGATATCAGCTATCTGGCCGAGTTCACCATTTTTCACACTTTGGTTTGATTTTTCAACGCCCCCGAGTAACTCGGAACGTATGGATTCCAATTGGGAACGAAATTGAACTAATTTTTTTTTATTCATTATGTTGTGGGTGAAAGGGGGATTTTTATTGGCCAACTGCCTTGATAACAGGAACATCACCCCATAGACGTTCGAGGTCGTAGTGAAGGCGGGCTTCTTTGTGAAAAACATGTACCATTAGGTCGCCAAGATCTACCACCACCCAATTACCCCCTGAATAACCTTCTATAGCCAGGGGTTTATTGTGGGTCTGGTAGCAATTGTCCAGAATGGCATCAACAATAGACTGCACGTGAACCTTGGAGTTCCCACTGCAAATCATGAAAAAATCAGTCAGATCCGAGCGATTCCGCAAGTCCAGAATGAGAATATCAAAAGCTTTTTTTTCCGAGGCAGAATCTACGGCCAACTGTTGCAGAGCACTTAATTGTTCCATCATTCAAACCCTAATTGGAAGGGGACTCAGCCCGGTATAATCGGTGCCGCATAATATAATGATCAACTGCGAGGGGCAACAAATTTTTAATTTCTTTTCCGGCTTGCACTCTACGCCGGATTTCTCTGGATGAAATATCTTGTGTTGGAATTTGATAAAACCGTATGGTTTTTCCGCTTGTGGTGCTCAAAGTTATGGGCAATGTGAGGTCATTATTTCCCAACGGAATTTTTTTGATTCCCAGGGCCTGGCTCAATTTAGACGAAACCTCTAACTTGACGCCTGGCCGTGTGCTCACCAGTACGTGACAACGTTTTAATATGTCGGCAGAGTTTTTCCAGGTGTCTATCAACAGAAAGGCATCGGCCCCAAGAATCAGAAAAAGCTCCCAATCAGGATGTTGTTGTTTTAGTCGGGATAATGTCTCGATAGTAAAGGAAACCCCCCCCCTCTCAACTTCCAACAACTCTATGGAAAACGTAGTTTCCTGTTCGAGGGCCAGTTCAAGCATCGCGACCCGGTGAGGCGAAGAGGTGGGCTGGTCATCGAGCTTGTGTGGAGACTTGCTGGCAGGAATAAATATAACCTCTTGCAAGTCAAATAGTTGCGCTGTTTTTGTGGCGAGATCCAGATGCCCGTTATGGACAGGATCAAATGTTCCCCCCAGCAAACCCACTCGTTTTAATTCACTATTCATAGTCAATAAATCGTTTCATAAACCTTGCTACATGGCAAGAGATAATGAGGCTTATGAGGCCCATTGCACAAAAAATCTCGTTATTGACAAAACTTGGTAACTAAAGCTGACAAATTTTGTCAGTTTTACCGTGGGGATCGGTGATTAAGATTTTCGTCGAGGTGTGAAATTTTTTTAACACATTCAAAGTAAAGGGGTTATAATGAATAACCGCATCGAACAGTTAGAAGGCATAGGATTTGCTTTATGAGAGTACATGAGCAGTGTACGTTCAAAGCTTGTTTTGTTAACCACATAGGAGGAGTAGAAAATGTTATCTAAGTTTAGACGGGTTCAAGGAGAAAAGGGTTTCACCCTCATTGAATTATTGATCGTTATCGCTATTATCGGTATTTTGGCAGCCATTGCGATCCCTCAGTTCAGTGCCTATAAAGACAGAGCTTACAGATCTGATGTAAAAGCCAATCTGCATAACGCGTTTCTGTCGTGCAAAGCTTACTGGGCGGATGAGGGCAGTGCGGCTTCCTGCACATCTGCTGCTATAGCTGCGGCAGCGTATGGTTTCGTTGCTTCGACAGGTGTTACCATTACAGATGGAGGAACCTTGACCGAAGCAGGTTATACCGCAACGGGGGTTCATGCTTCAGACACGAATCCTGTGACTTATACCATAGATGCTACGGGCGCCATCACTCCGTAGGTTTTTCTAACAAAAAGTCCCTGCTCCCCGCCCACGAGGCGGAGGGCGGGGATTTTTTTTAGTCGCCTCCAAATCCCTCAGGATGATAAACGCTCTCTTCGCCCGAGAAAATTGCATCGCTAAAGTCTGATCCATTTAAAAATATTGCCTCCATAAAAAGTGCTCTCCCAGTAAAAATTGCTTCTGAAAAATTTGGCTTTTTTCAAAGCAATATTTCTGGAAATCGACATCGCCGATTTCTACACCCTGAAATGATTCGCCTTTTTCAAGTTTGGCAAGCACTTCTTCTTTTGTCAGAGGTTCAGGCATGGTTGTGGGTTGGTTTTCTTAATTCCCCTCCTGATAAGGAGGGGTTAGGGGAAGTAATTAAAATAAATCTCCCTATAAATAGAATTGTATTTGGTAACCTCCTCGGTCCACCTTGTCAGGGGGAAGATTACACTTGGGAAAGTTTATAAGTTTAGCTACAGCCTATCACGAACATCCCTGTGGTGAAATCCCCTGTTCAACCGGTTCGCGGTAGATATCATTATCTATTTGAAATTAAAGGCATAATTGGTTAAAATGTGGCATGGCTATTGATAAGGATTTCATTGTTATTGGGTCTGGTGTGGCGGGGCTGACGTTTGCGCTCAAGGTGTGCAAGTTTGGTTCTGTTGGCATTGTCACCAAAGATGCTTTGGAGGAGTCGGCGACCAAATATGCTCAGGGCGGTATTGCCTCGGTGATGGCGGAAGACGACTCGTTTGAACTGCATGTTCAGGACACAATGGAAACCGGACGTGGACTCTGCCATGAAGATTTTGTTCGCATCGCTTGCCGTGAGGGGCCGGCACGGATTCGGGAGTTGGTTGGGCTCGGTGCCCAGTTCGATCGCGTTCGCGGGGCTGAATTCGACCTGGGACAAGAAGGTGGGCATTCCAAACGCCGCATTCTGCACGCGCACGACCTGACGGGCTGGGAGATTGAACGCACTCTCATTGCTGCGATTCACGCTCAGGACAATATCGAAATATTTGAACACCACATGGCAATTGACCTCATCACGCGCGCGCGGTTTGATGAAAAAGTTCAGCCTGGAAGCGATGAGGACGAAGCCCTGGGGCTTTATGTGCTGAACCACCTGACGCAAAAGGTGGAGACGATGGTGGGCCGGGTCATTCTTATGGCGACCGGTGGTGCGGGTAAAGTTTATCTTTATACATCGAACCCGGATACAGCGACTGGCGATGGTGTTGCGGTGGCGTATCGGGCCGGAGCAAAAATCGCCAACATGGAATTTTTTCAGTTCCATCCCACTTGCCTGTTTCACCCGAAAGCGAAATCGTTTCTCATTTCGGAAACGGTGCGGGGCGAGGGTGGGATATTGCGTCTGCAAAACGGCGAGACGTTCATGGAGAACTACCATTCTTTAGGTTGTCTGGCTCCCCGTGATGTGGTGGCGCGAGCTATTGATTACGAAATGAAAAAGAGCGGTGATGACTACGTCCTTCTCGATGCGACGCATCTTGAGGGATATCGCATTCGCGAACGCTTCCCAAATATTTATAAAACCTGTCTGGAATTCGGATTCGATATGTCGCGCGAACCTCTTCCTGTGGTGCCAGCGGCGCATTATATGTGTGGCGGACTGGTGGTGGATGCCAGTGGACAGACGAATATCAAACGACTTTTTGCCAGTGGAGAGGTGTGTTTCTCCGGCCTGCATGGTGCCAACCGGCTGGCCTCCAACTCTTTACTGGAAGGGCTGGTGCTTTCGCACCGCGCGGTGGAGAAGGCGGTTGCCATGTTCAAAGATTCCCAAGGGGTGAGCCAGACGTTCCGGATTCCTGAATGGGACCCCGGAAGCGCGGTGGACAGTGACGAGTCGGTGGTGGTATCGCACAACTGGGATGAGATTCGTCGGTTGATGTGGAATTATGTCGGAATTGTCCGTTCCACCAAACGTCTGAAACGCGCAGAAAGTCGCATTGAGCTTTTACTGGAAGAGATCCAGGAATATTACTGGAACTTTAAAATTACCAAGGACACTCTGGAGCTGAGAAACATTGCGATCACCGCGCAGTTGATCATTCAGGGAGCTATGACCCGAAAAGAAAGTCGGGGTTTGCACTACAACCTCGACTACCCGGAACCCGATGACGCGAATTGGAAGCATGACACGATTTTCCATAATACCCGTCACCGATTGATAACCCAAACCAACCCGAGAATTGTGACCCATGAGTGAAGAAAAAACAGTACATATACTGATCCGAGATTTTTTTGGTGTGGTTGCGCTTGCCTTCACGGTATTCAGTGTGATGGCGTTGATAACCTATTCGCCGGACGATCCTTCCTTCAATAAAAGTGTTACGGGATCGAACGTGGCAAACTCTGCTGGCATGGTCGGGGCTTATTTTTCCGATGGACTGGCCCGCGTGTTTGGCAGTGGTTCATTTTTCTTCCCGGTGATCACTGTATTTTTGAGCTGGATTTTGGTTCGTGGAAAAGATTTCCATAATCTGCCATTGATTTTAAGTTCGGGTCTTTTGTTTTTGGTTGGGCTGTGTTCTCTGCTGGCGATCCAGTTCAAGGTGGATCCATTTTTTGGCTCAGCGGTCCCGGTCGGCGGGTTGGTCGGTCATGGTCTGGGCGGGTTTCTGGTGGCCTGGTTGAATGCTTCAGGAGCAGTGCTGACCTTGATTACTTTATTGTTGGTGGCCTTTCTGGTGATGACGCGCATTCCGGTTAACGTGCTGGTGGAGGGAGTCGGGAAATTATTTAAGACTCTGGCCGCAGCTTCGATATTGACGGCGGTTGGAATAAAAAATATGGTTCTGAAAAGTTTGTCAGCAACCCGGATTTTCATCGACAAACTCCAAACGGCAAGGCAGGAAATGCGGGAGATTAATAAAGCGGCTATGCCTCCGGTGATCATCACCCGTAGTCGGCCCGAGCCGGTTGCGAAAACTGAAGAGAAGTCAGGAAAAAAGAAAACCGGGAAAGAGAAAGCCGAGTTTGTGGTTCAGGATCATTTTGCCTTCATGAGTTCGCCGGGAAAATATCAGGTTCCGCCGCTTTCTTTATTGGAAGATCCTCCGCCGGGCAGGGACACGCAGGATGATAAAGCCCGTAACGAAATTCTCGCCAGCAGTGCCATTCTGGAAAAGAAATTATTAGACTTTGGCATTGACGGGCGAGTGGTTCAGGTTTTGCCCGGCCCAGTCATCACTTTGTTTGAGTATGAGCCCGCACCGGGAATAAAAGTCAGCCGAATTGTTTCTCTGGCGGATGATCTATCGTTGGCCTTGCGTTGTGTGGGGCTTCGCATTCTGGCTCCTGTACCGGGCAAACCGGTGGTGGGCATTGAGATTCCCAATATACGGCGCGAGACCATTTATTTTAAAGATGTCATGACTTCGGACGTGTTTCAGGAATCGAAATCTAAACTCACTCTTGTGATCGGAAAAGATATTACCGGGGAACCGGCAGTGCAGGATCTGGCGACCACCCCGCATTTACTCATGGCGGGCTCAACCGGGTCGGGCAAGAGTGTCGGGCTCAACGCTATGATCTGCAGTATCCTTTTGAACGCCACGCCGGAAGAAGTCAAAATGATCATGATTGATCCGAAGATGCTGGAGTTGTCGATTTATGATGGCATTCCGCATCTTATTTCTCCGGTAGTCACCAATCCTAAAAAAGCTGCGGCCGCGCTCCAGTGGGCGGTCAACGAAATGGAATCGCGTTATAAAATGATGGCCGAATGCGGAGTGCGCAATATTGGCGGCTTTAACGAACTGGCAGAGAAACTCCAGAAAGAATATGAAGTGGAACTCAAGCAACGCGAAAAAGCCAATAAAGGGGTCAAGCCCGAAAATGCTGAAGACGCGGATGACGAGGAGATGATGCCGGAACCCCCCGCCAAACTTCCATATGTTGTTATCCTGATTGATGAGTTGGCCGACCTCATGATGGTCGCGTCCAAAGGAGTGGAAGACTCATTGACCCGGCTGGCGCAGATGGCACGTGCCGCAGGCATTCATCTGATCGTTGCCACGCAACGCCCTTCGGTGGATGTTTTGACGGGAATCATCAAAGCCAATTTCCCCACACGCATGTCTTATAAAGTTACTTCCAGAGTAGATTCCAGAACTATTCTGGATGCCATGGGTGCCGACAAACTTCTTGGTAAAGGCGATATGCTGTTTCTGCCTCCCGGAACCTCCAAGCTTCATCGACTGCATGGTGTCATGGTCAGTGATGAAGAGATACAGCGCATTGTGGACTTCATTAAGAAGCAGGCGAAACCACATTATCAGGAAGATATTTTCGATGCGGTTGTTCAAGAAGGGAAGAGCGAAGGAGAAGAGGAAGAACCGTATGATGAAAAATATGATGAAGCCCTTGCCATTGTTGCCAAAGACAGGCAGGCTTCCATTTCTTATATCCAACGGCGTTTGAGAATAGGCTATAATCGGGCTGCACGAATCATCGAAACCATGGAGCGAGAAGGGGTGGTGGGTCCATCTGACGGAGTCAAACCCCGCGAAGTCTATGTCAGCCCTATCGAAATTGAATAGAGTTTCCTGTAAAATTGTTGTCCAGTTCGCGCTGGTTCTTTTTGTTGTGTTGTTTGCAGTGAATGGCAGTCTCGCGGGTATTTTTTCTTACCGGGATGACACAGGCGCGATCCATTTTACCGATGAAATTTCCAATATTCCGCAACAATACCGCGACAGCGAACAAGGGGTTCGCAAGCATCGTGAGAGTCGAGGTGCATATCGTGCTACCCCAAGTCCTCCGGCCGCAATAGAACTTCCAGGATCGGTTTCATCAAGTGGGGAAATCCAGGTTCCTCTCATTCCCGCAGGTGGCGGAAACTTTCTCGTTGATACGGTTATTAATGGTCGCATCAAGGCCCGGTTAATGCTGGATACCGGTGCCTCGCTCATCACCCTCACCGAAGAGATTGCTCGTAAACTGGGGATTTCACCCTATTCAGGCTCGGCCGAGTTGCCTTTCAATACTGCCGGTGGGGAGGATTGGATGCCGCTGGTGGCGCTTGAGTTGGTTGCGGTAGGTTCTGCCGAAACCCGTTTGGTTGAAGCGTCCATCAACAGTCATATCAAAGAAATTGATGGGCTGTTGGGGATGAGTTTTCTCGGAGACTTTCGCTTTGAAATCGATCGCACCAACAAGCGCCTCACTTTAAAACCTCCGCAGACTCTGAATGAGTTGGTGTGGGGTGATAAGCCGGGAAACTGGTGGAAAAGTCGATTTGAACATTATGACATGACCATCAAGAGCTATTCTTCCCGTGCGAGTTTTCTCCAGCGGCGTGGGCATGCAAAGGCTATGAACATGCAAAAGACGGTGGAGTTCTACAAAGATTTGCGTCAAAAGCTGGAAACCCGGGCTTCCATTTCCGGTCTGCCGGGTCGTTTCCGGTCATCTCTTTAACGCCGGGTCATGCAAGGCTTTGAGCATACGGAATCTCTCTTTGTGCTGTTGGGGGCCAGCAATCTGGCGCGGGGTCACTCCGCTTTGACCCGACATATTTCCCAAAATATTTCAGGAAGCGAATTTGTCAATGCGCTGGGACCGGGCCGGGGTTATTGTGCCCGAGGGGGATTGCTCAACTTCACCTATTCCCCCATTGGTGGATGCCGGGTCATGGAATCCGCCAGGGTTTATGCCGAACGTGGTTTTCGAGTGATAGTGCTTTTGACCGATATCGGCAATGACATCATGTATGGAGTGCCTGAGAAGTCTCTCATTGAATGTCTGGATACCCTGATCGAAAAATCTCTGCGATTGAACGCCGAAGTCTTTGTGACTGCCATCCATGTGGACGTGTGCAAAGATATGGGGAAGAGGTCTTTTAAATTATTGAAGGCCATTTTTTATCCAAAAAGCTCGGTGACTTTTGATCAGGCCGATTCGGCGGTGAAAAAACTGAATCATTATCTTGAGGAAAAATCGCAACAGAATGAACGGGTTCATTTAGTGAGCGGACTGGGTGCATTTTGTGGCATGGATAAAATCCATTACGGCTTGTTCAAAAGTCATCTTGCATGGTCACGGGTTGCGAGCGCAATGTTTCTGATGCTGGGTGTGACACCCACTGGCAATGTTGGGCCAGGTTCTATGGCGGTTTCCCTATGCAAGAATCTAAGTCGCCTGATTTTTTCAGATATGTTGAGGATTATGAAAAAGCCTAAAGGATTTTTCTAGGAATTTTTTATGGGATATTGTTTTGCGGTTATCAGAACAGGAGCGTATGCCGGAGTGTTCATCGTGTTCGTGTTGATCGGAGCGTTCGGGCATGTTTTATTTTTTATGTCACCGCCACGGCTTTTAAAGTGGATCGCTTTTTTTGCGCAAAGGTGGGCCCGCATGACCTGCATGGTTCTCAATATTCAAGTGCGGATTGTAGGAGACACTTCTATAAAACCGGGATCGCTGATCGTTGCTAATCATGTAGGCTCGCCGGATATTTTTGTTCTGGGCGCGAGCTTTAAAGGGTTCTTTGTCTCGAAAGCCGAGATTGCCGACTGGCCGTTGTTCAATTGGTTGGCCAGACTGGGGAAGACTGTCTTTGCTGACCGGAGCAAACGCCATCAGGTGAAAACTCTCATTCGAGAGATTGAGCAGCGATTAAACAGTGACCATTGTGTGATCCTGTTTCCCGAAGCTCAGGCGACGGATGGCACTGATGTGGTGCCATTCAAGTCGGCTGTCTTTGAGGCGGCGATACTTGCGAACCGGCCTGTGGTGCCTGTGGAGATTCGCTATCACGACGATCATCGACCGACAATTGCTTATTATGGAGATAGCTTCATCAGTCATATTATGACTTTACTTAAAGCACCGCGCCTTTTAGCAACGTTAACGGTTCTGCCAGAAATTACAGCAGGCGTGGATCGGCAAACCCTGGCAGAAAAAAGTTATAAGGCCATTCACGATAAGCATATGTCTAATAAAGTGGAATAGTCACCATTTGCATGTACAAAGTTCGTAAAGCGAGTTCAAGTTAATCTCAAGCACGTCATCGCGAACGACCGAAGGGAGTGTGGCGATCCAGAACACCTGGATTGCCACGTCGCCGTTGGCTCCTCGCAAAGACGAGACAAACAAGGGTTTTTATTTTAATATAGGCCTTTGGAGAGGTAGACCCCTTGCGTGTAAACCGCCAGTGGTTTTCCACAAGTCAATAGGCTGATCAATATGAAATTCTCCATCTCCTAGTTTAGAAAAGTTTTTACAAAACTTATAAACACAAATATAGCTTATTGCTAATAATGGGTAATGTTTTTATGATGGACTTTAAAATCAAAATGACGTTACATTAGTCCCACTTAAAGGCAAGATTAAGCCGTGGCAATTTACCCGTGGAGGTAATCCACTTTTTTCAAGGGATTTAATATGATCCATCCTTTTAAAGGTAAGAAACCTGAGATCGACGATTCTTCGTTGGTGGTAGACAGTGCGCAGATCATCGGTGATGTGCAGATCGGTGAAGAGAGCAGTGTGTGGTTCAACGCGGTGATTCGTGGCGATGTCAACCATATCCGCATTGGCAAGCGCACTAATATTCAGGATGGTTGTGTTCTGCATGTGGCGCGCAAAACCCTGCCACTGATTATTGGCGATGAAGTGACAGTAGGACACAACGTCACCCTGCACGCTTGCACCATTGGATCGCAATGTCTCATAGGCATGGGCGCTATTGTTATGGATGGAACGGAAGTGGGGGAGCAGTCCATTATCGGTGCGGGTTCTCTAGTGACCCCAAACACGAAGATTCCACCGAAGAGCCTGGTGCTGGGATCGCCAGCGAAAGTTAAACGGGAACTATCCGAAGAAGAAATTCGCGGCATCCGCGAATCGGCGGCCAATTATGTTGGCGATATTGAAACTTACCTCGATTAAGACTGATGACTGAATCTGTACCGTTCACGGTTCCAATTGCGGTGCTGGGTGGCAGTGGGGCCTACCATCTTCTCACTGGCCAGGCCCTTGGTCAGGAAAAGAACTGCCAGGCTCTTGAAACTCCTTATGGCAAAAGCGCACTCATTCACCATTTCAGTTCTGGAAGTCAGGACTTTTTGTTTTTATCGCGCCACGGTGAAACCGATTATTCGCTCACAGCTCCTTTTGTCAATTACCGCGCTAACATTTATGCTCTGAAGCAATGCGGGGTCGAGCGGGTGATAGCCTGGTCGGGTCCGGGAATCATCAATACCGCCTTCAAGCCAGGAGATTTCGTGGTGCCGCACGATATCATTGATGAAACGAGAAACCGGGAGAGCACATTTTTCAAGGATACGGGGATTGGATTCATCCGCATGAACGAGCCGTTTTGCCCGCAGATTGCTACAGCCCTGCACGATGTTCTGCATTCGAGCGGACTGCCCCATCATGAGCAAGCGGTCTATGCCTGCACCGAAGGGCCCCGTTTGGAAACCCCGGCGGAGATCCGTAAACTGCGTATTTTGGGTGCCGACCTGGTGGGCATGACCCTGGCACCGGAAGCTTTTTTGGCCCGGGAAATGGAAATGTGCTACACGCCGTTCTGCTACCTGACCAATTATGCCGAAGGAGTGAAACCGCGGGAATTTAAAAAAGGTGAGTTGTTTGAGGGCATGCAGACAGAAGAGGAACGAAAACAGGTTGACGCGGCAATACAAAAATTTCCTCAACTGATCGGAACGGTATTTGAAAGTTTGCGAGGTATTGAGCGAACTTGCACCTGCCCGGAAGCCCTACGGCGTTACAAGGATAAAGGCATGCTACCGTGAGAGAGGAATTTGCATTGACTCATTCAATCGGGCTAACTCGTTACTTGCCAGTGAAAGTTTTTTCTGATTATCTCTACGGCTAGTAGTTAGTCGGGCCAGGCGTCGAATCCGCCGGTCATGCTAAAGACTTCTTTGAACCCTTGTTGCGAAAGGTATTCGGCGGCACCACGACTGGAGTTGCCGTGGTAACAGCAAACGACCAGTGGTTTTTCCTTGTCGGCTGATTCGATATACTCTTTCACATTGCCATCGTTCAGGGAAACCGCGTTGGGAATATGTCCGGCGGAATAGGAGCCGGGGTCGCGAATGTCGACCACGTTGACAGAATCTTCCTCCTGCATCTCCTGTACTTTTTGCGGTGCGATTTCTTTAAACATGGTTTGAAATCCTTTATGAAGTTAAGACATCTATAGATAGGATGACTCACTTGTGAAAAAGTTCCAATAAAATGCTACTTTCTGAACGGGAAAAACTATTTAATCGTGCAAAAGAAAATGCTTCGCCGGTTGAAATGGCGGAAGCGGTCATTCCATTGGCCAACGCTTATCAGCAAGTGCGGAAGTATGATGCCGCCGTGCGTTGTTTGCGGGAGGCGTTGGCGATAATTCGGGAAAGTGGAGAGGCCGATCAGGAAGCGGTGATCTTGACCGCGATCGGCTCAGCTTTCTGGGAAAAGGCGCAATTACAAAAAGCCTTGGATCAGTTTAGTCTGGCTCTGGATATGTTTAAAAAGTCCGGTGATAAGATGGGTGAAAGGGCAATTCTTGCGATGGTGGGCATTACGTTCTGGCGAAAATGTGAGTGGCAAAGGGCGTTAAAAATTTTTTCCGATATGTGGGTGGGTGGGCTGACCATTGATGACAGGTTTCTGTCGCTACAGGGAGCTTTGGAGAGGGGCATTGCGACCTTGCAGAACAGGGTGCGCATGGGGCGTGAACTTCAAGACTCTATGAGAATTCTTCAGCCGCTGTTTTCTTCCTCTGCACTTTATCTTGTTACCGGGAATCTGGACGACCTGAAATCCTGTCTAGATGAGTCGGTGTCGCTGGCAGAACAACTGGGTGAGGCAGACATATTGGATGCTGCCCAAAGCATCAGGCAGCTGGGTCGCCCAGCTTGAACCAGGTCAATTCATTTTTGTTGTGGAACAGGTGCCGCACATGGCTACCGGGAATGGCGGCGAATTTGTCAGCGATCGCAAGATCAGGCTCACCTTTAAATTTAATCGTGCAGATGAAGTTTTTGCAGACGCCCGACTCCACCCATTTTAATATCCAGTCATAAAGTTTTTCCGGGTAACAGATAATATCTGAAAATATCCAGTCAATGCGGCGGTTTTCGAGTTCCTCAGGCAACAGCGTGAAAGCATCGCGTTTCTGAAACGAGACGCCCTTTAATTCGGCGACCGATGGAGAAAGTGGGGACCGGTCTATGCTTAAAACCTCCGCGTCGCACTGGTGTATCACCCAGGCCCACCCACCCGGACTGCCTCCCACATCAATACAGAACTCCCCGGGTTGTGGTGTTGTGCCGGTAAGAGTGAGAGCTTCATAGAGTTTTAAATAAGCGCGGTTAGGTGGACCATTTTTGTCTTCGACAAAATGCGCCTCGCCGTTTGGGAATGGACTCGAACAATCTGTCGATGCGAGCAGGGTGTTTTCATCCAAAAGAGTGAAACTCCCTAGAGGCGAAGCTGATAAGAGAGAAGGAAAACGCATGGGTTTAGAATTCACTGGCGGTAGTTTGTCCCGAATCAGCTTGGCCCGGCGGTGCAGGGTGTGTGAATAGAGGCACCAGTTACGTTGCAGGGCTTTGAGTTGTTTTGCCGCGTCGCTGATCGAATCGATATGAAAAACCTGAGGGTTGCGCCAGATATTTTGTGCCCAGTGAGCATTTTTTGCGGGCTGGCTTGAAAGAACCAGTTGGTTATGAACGCCTGTAGTCCCTTCCAGTTCCTGAAGCAAGGGGTCGAGAAGTCCTTCCGCCGCCAGATAAGCCGATTGTATTTCACGAGTCATAGAACGGGATCATACCGGTTGGCATGACTTGGCTCAAGTTTTAAGATTATATCGTAAAGCCTGATGAAGGTCCCTTTTTCGTCATTGCTGTAAAAGGTTATTTTGATTCAATATATGGAATAGTTTTATATGTCAGAATGTGTAAAAAATTATTTTATAAGCAATTATTGGTCTACCCTTTTATGGGTAAAATTACGCGGGAATATTCTGTATTGCAATAAATATTCAGGGTCATTTGGTTTTGGGAATGGCAGGTTATGTGTAAATTGACAGCAGTTTAAACACTAAAAAGCACTTCTACAGACAGTTTTCTTTTTATTTTTTAATTTAATCTTGAGGCAATATTTGATTCCAGGGTAAAAAATTCAGACAACGGAATTTATTTTAGAATCAACTATTTAGCTTGGATTTATAAAAAATGTATTATAATATCTGTCATATTTTGATATGTAGAGGTTGTATGTTTGAGTTATGCTCATTTCTGGTGTATGAGGAATGAGGAGGCGGCGTCCCCTTTGTTGTAAAATTGTTTTCTGTGAAAAAAGCAATTCAAACAAAGGAGGCACCACCATGAGTAAGGATAATGTTATTTCTCTTGAGAATCCA